>JAPKZG010000068.1 GCA_026393895.1 Candidatus Aminicenantota bacterium | reverse complement strand
CAGTTCCCGCAGCTTGGGGATATCCCACTGTTTATTACCCAGGTCATAAATAAGCTGTCCTACGGTCTCTTTGGGGTTTACCTTAAAGACTTCATAGAAGGAGCGGCTGACGGAGACCACCCTTAAATCTTGATCCAGCGCAATTAAGGGTTCACGTACGGTGTTGATGATGCTCTCTGAGTATTCCGGGGATTTATTTATAGTTCTTTTCCCGAACATTTTCTGTCTCCTTGCTTTCGAAGAGTTGACCCTTTCCCCATTCTCTGGACAGTTTAGGGGCTTCCTGAAGGTGGATCGAAAGCCTGCCGCTTGTGACCATTTTATTCGTTTTGAAGGCTGAAAGCCATATCGATAGAAAATCACTGACGATAAAGGTCTGGAACGGAAAAGTCAGAGAGAGACCGAGGCGGACCTTATCCCTTAAAAATGGTCCAGACATAATGTGAGTTTTCTGGCTTTCGAACTGCGAATTGAAGGGTGTAAATATAAGAAATTATTGGAATAAACCGTTCGACATACTCTTTGAAATAGGTCAAAAGGAAAAGTGGGGTACCGTAATATATGATCTTCGAACTTTTCTCATTAATACGAGTTTGAATAATCAATTGAGACAACTGCGTTTGGCCATTCCTGCTTAGAAGAAAGAAAATAGGGGGAGTTGCAAAGTGCGCTTGATTAAAATTTCTCAAAACTCTTGTGCCTCAATCTGAGATCCGGTATCGGATCGCCCGAATCCGGGAGATTTTTAGGGCAGATCAAATATTAGCCTTGAATTCGGATCACGGGGAGCGAGATCCTATCGTTTTTTGTCCGGGAGCTAGAAATGGTAGCTAAAGTGGACGCCGACCCCAAGTCCGCCTAAGTTATACGTTCGATCTGGGATATTAATATGCAAGGCATCGAAAATCAGGGAACCGCCGGAAGAGGGCGAGGCGTCATAGTAATAATACGGACAATCGATGACGAACCCGCCGCAGTTGATGGGGACATATTTGTAGTCGGCGTTGATACCGAGCGACCAATGCGGATTGAAAAGAAAGATCAGTTCCGCGGAGAGAAGCGCGCCGGCGCTGGACTTCGAGAAGTTCTTTTTGTCGATGGTGGAATATAAGCCGGGATTTTGATCGATATATTCATGCTCGGAACCATAATAATCCATCTCCAATTTCCCGTAACCAAAGCCGGCCGTCAATTTCAGGCTTGTTTTCTTCAGAAAAGCGTCGGGAATTGGAAAGTAGGACGCCGTCAGAAAAACCATTCGTCCATTGTACGACCCAACGAAATATGTTTCGGGAAAATAATCGAAGCGATAATCCTTGTTCGGAATGGTACGCCAACCGCTGATGGTATGCTCACCGAGCGGAGCATAGACCAGCCCCAAGGCGAATTTCCTGCTCAAGGAATATTCGACCAAGAGGTCTAGGAGTATCGGATCTTGTTTCACACTGGGATATTCGATCGTGTAGGACTCGAAGAAACTCGAATTAGTCCTCTTACCGGCAAACCCAATATCTCTTATGATATTTTCGAGTTGGCTTATACCGAATGACTGGAAATATCCGAGCCCGAGACTCAGATGAAAGCGACAGTATTTTCCCAAAGGGATTGTCTGGTTTGATTCTAGACCCGATTTCTCTGAAAAAGTAGATTTTGCCTCTTTTTCGGCCGGCTTCGATCCTTCGGCGGTGATCGGCGCGGGCACGATTTTCACTGTTGGCGTGATTTTTCCCGAGACACGGGCGTAATATTTCAATTTGGTCAAGACTTGGTCCAATGCCGGGGGCGGCAACGATCCGAGGTCTATCGATTCATCGATGCCGGCGATGGCTCCGATGATTCCGCCGACGGCGCCTGCCAGGAGACCAAATCCCAAGGCACCGCCGAAAGCCTTTTGCCCGGCGGTGAATCTGATCCAACCGGTTTCATCATTTCCACTGAATAGCCCTAGAACGGCGCCGGTTGCTCCACCAATCAGAATACCCAAGCCCAAACCCGGCAGGAATTTTGACTTTTTTTGAACTTGGATTCGGGCGACCTCTCCAATCCAGATATTCGCGTCGGTCGAGGAATTCGAATCAAACAAGATGAGCCGGTCTTCCATTACCGTCAGCAGCTCGCCTTCTACGATGCTCCCGTTCTTCAATGTCAGAGTTAGCTTATTGCCTGATTTTTTTTCTACAGCGGGGGCGATCCCTGGAAGAAGCAGGACCGCGATCAAGAGGCCGACCCAAGGGATCTTCATCGATGAGGCCTTTCCGGCATCGATTCCGTTGTTGTTTCTCATCGCCATTTTCCTTGTCCTTCTAACACTGAAAAAATACATCATTCAGTGGGATAAGTTGTCAAGACGAGGTTAAATTTTTGTTAATGAGGAAATTCCCCAAATTCTGACTTACCCTCATTTAGTGTACCACTTGGGGAGAGTAAGTTCTATGCCGAAAAATCTTCGTTTCGAACTGCGAACTGAAGGGTGTAACTACAAGAATTTATTGGAATAAACCGTTCGACATCCTTTTCGAAATGGGTCAAAATAAAAAGTGGGGTACTGTAATATATGAGCTTCGAACTTTTTTCATGGATGCGAGTTTGAATAATCGACTGAGACAACTACGATCGGCCGTCCCTGCTTAGAAGAATGAGAATGGGGAGTGGGGTCGCTGGTTGGACCAGGTTAGAACCTGTTTTATGGCGAAATAATTAGCGTTTGTTAACGCTTGTTTTACAATCTGCTCACAAAATGGCCGAGAAACGGGGAACGGGTCAACTTCTATGTTTCTCTCATTATACCTGGACCGATTTATGGGGGGCAGGTCAATTTGATGACTTTCTGCAACAGAGTGTCATGGTCCTTATTTATTGCCGGTCCACACAACATGATGGCCGTTGATGTCTGTAAATTCCCCTTTGAAAGACTTGAAGTCTGGCGAAAACTCAAAATAGCCGTTTCCATGAGGATTGCCATTCATTGTCGCCGAAAAGTTCCAGGTCTGCCCTTGAAGATATCCAACCATAAAAAACTGTTGTCCGACCAATTGCGGTTGTCCGACCAATTGCGCTTTAAGCGCACCGTTGGGCTCTTTTGAAAACAGAAGGTCGAACTTGTAAGCTTTGCAGAAATTCTCGACAACACGACACCCCTGATGGATATGATCCGTGTTTTTCCATGTCCCCACAATGACTGACGGGTCGGCCTGCCCACCGCCAGCGGCGTTGTTGACCTCCCCTTCGTTGTTCAACGTGACCAGCGCGCCTGCATTGACC
Source organism: Candidatus Aminicenantota bacterium (assembly GCA_026393895.1). Taxonomy (GTDB): domain Bacteria; phylum Acidobacteriota; class Aminicenantia; order Aminicenantales; family UBA4085; genus JAAZPG01. Next base: position 12,975 of record JAPKZG010000068.1, on the reverse strand, counting down.
AATACTGTACCCCCGCCGGCCACCTTCTTTTGCCTTGGGGCAGCCAAGGTGCCGCTGATGACCTCACCCCGGGGGTTGGATACGACCTGGGTTCCCTTCATGAATGTCGTGGTGCCAGCGCCCCCCGGCAGTCTGAGCAGTGTGTCTTGTGTCAGCATCTGTGCCATGGAAGAACCGGAAAAGCTCAGCAACAACAAAAGATTCATCGATACGACCACGAGAATGCGACGGACTGTTCTTTTCATGATGTCCCTCCTTTGTCGACGAAGTGTAGCATGAAAAACAACGAAACAACAATAGGGTTAATGCCGACAATGATCCGCAACCCGTTTCTCGTTCATTCTATCAGCAAGTTTTTAAATATGCATGCCATTTATGGCCGCCTCAAAATCGCGCCCGAGCCGAAAGGGTGGGTCTTTTTAGTGGCATATTCGTGGCATTCATTCCCCGGAAACGGGCGGAATTGGACGGAACAAGGCGAAAACGGGTCCGAAGGGGAGATCTGCGTAAATGCCTGATTTATCAGGCGTAACAGGGGAGAGAGGAGTGGGGTACCGTAATATATGATCTTCGAACTTTTCTCATGAATACCAGTTTGAATAATCAACTGAAACAACTCCGATCGGCCATTCCAGCTTAGAAGAATGAGAATGGGGAAGTGGCGAAGTGCATTTGGACGGATTCTAACGGGGGCAGGTCACGAAAAAACTACACTTTTGGCTGGACCAGTTTTCAGGGATAAGGTCCCCCGCCTAGCCCATCCAACAGGCGGCAACGTCCGAGTTGATGGAGGGTTAGGCTTGGCGAGTTTCTGAAAAACGGATTGCTGCCAAGAAAGCGATCACTCCAGTGAGGAGGTCAAAACCTAAGCAGATGAAGAGCGCGATAGAAGCCCCAAGCATGTCTGGACCTTCCCCCTGGTAGGCCATCGCTGCGTCCAAGAGACCAAGACCGAGGGCAAGCGCTATCAGGCCAACAACAACGGCAAGTACCTTGGAAGCACGATTGCCGGGACGACGTATGAAAGAGATGCCAAATAGCGCCATCCCGATGAGCACCTGGGGCAATATGACGAAGCGCCAGAACGCAGGAATTGCCTGGCCGGGCGTTGCGTGGGGAGAGGTATCTGCTCTCACCAGTGGTATCACCCCCACGGCCACAATTATGGCAACCCCCAATGCGAGAGCGGCAGCAACGCGCAGGATTAGACGACGATTTCTTTTCGTTAGCATGATAATTACCCCCTCAAATGCCCTAGCGGACTAGAGCTAGAACTCACCATATATAAACGGCTTGTAACGGCCAGATATTTCAACGAGCATCGCTTCTTCAGCTTGTTGCCCCTTATTTTTCTATGCCTGCTGCCACACATTAATATCGGTTTGGAGTGTGGTTATGTCAAGCTAAATACCCCATATGCCGCGCCAGGTATTGACCTGAACCCCGGATCTTGATTGACCCGCACCTGATTTCTCGTCCATTTTGTCAGCAAGTTTTTAAATATGCAAGCCATCATCCGAAATGGATCAAGATTCGGGATCCGGGTCACGGAATGGATGGCATTTTCGATTAGTACTTCTATTTTGCCGGTCAACCAATCACTCGTATCCCCGCCGTCCTATAGCCAAATGGTATAAGTAGATCAACTTGCAATTGATTTGAAGCGCCTCTTCAGGTCCTGCGGCGGACACATCGGTTTTAAAATGTCTGGTCAGCCGCTCATCGAAGATGGCCAGCGGGAACCACTCCCTAAGTTTTGTGACGACGATCTTGAAGTTCGTCGGAGTCGAGGGTGTCAGCTCGGGGCCTAGGAAGGTGTAGTCAACGTGGTTCTGGAACATCTCTACGCGTGGATCAGAGAATCTCCCGTCGTAGATCCTCACAAAGTCCTCAGCTTGGAACGATTCTTTGGTGGTTTTTTGGGTGACCCGGCGCATAATCGGGATGCCACCTGTCAGCACCGTCGCCGGCACGTTGAGTTTCATTTTCGTGGTTGAGGTCTTTTCCTGCGTGATGCTCTGTCTCCTTCCTCTTATTATCAGGAATGCGTCGCCTGCTTCAAATCTGACCTCCCCGCCGCGCCGATCCCAGAATATCACTTCTCTCTCTCCGGATCTCGCAGTATGGGCCACGAAGCTGGCCGGGTGGTTTCGAAGCTCGGAATCCTTGCAGACGAAGGCCACAAGTCCCGCATCCCTCAAGCCTCGGGCTATCGATTCCGCTGTGTCGATGTCGTGGCAGGAAGCGACAATTCTGGGAATCTCTCCGGAGAACAGGAGGCGCGTGTCAAAGATCTCTTTGCCGATGAGAGAAGCCACCCTCTTTAAGAGGTCTTCGCTGAGCGTTTTCGGGGAAGCTACGGCGACATAGACCATGTAGTGTTGATCCCGTTGCTTGATCTTCAGATCATTTCTCTATTCTGGTGATGTGATAAATATTAGCATCGTTATGGAAGCCGGTCAATGAAGGCGGACCTCATCCCTTAAAAATGGTCCAGACATAATGTGAGTTTTCTGGCATTCCGGGCAAGTCGTCAAGGAAGAAGGAGATAGCGGCGTCGGTGGCTGAATATTGATTTCTGAATATAATATCAGAACAACCCGGGGCAAGTCGGAGAGGGGGAGGGGAGTAGGAGAGGGCTAATTAGAAAAAGCAGAACTCTAGAGAGTGCCCGGGCCGAGCTAAAAAAGGCGCCATTGACATTCTTTTCGTATGAGAGATAAATTTCTGAAAGGAAAGATGAAACGAGCGAATTTTGGAACACGAATGGCAGCCCTTGCGATTGACGTCGTAGGAGTGGCGATCGTTGCCATCATTTTTAATAATCCCATCTTGAAGCTCGCCGATGCGCTCGGCATGATCAAGTTCTTGTCAATTGACACCTCCGCTGAAGCCTTGATGATGGTTATCCTCGCGTTCTGGGGGGCGGGCTTGTTGTACATGCTGACCGACGTCGTAGCTGCCGCGACGCCCGGGAAAATGTTTATGAGATTAAAAATCCGCAGAGAAGACGGCCGAAAGACCGGGATCGGGAATCTTCTGAAACGATATCTTCTGAAATGCAGCTTTTTTCTTATCATCTTGCCTTTCGGGATCGTCGAAAACACGATCTTAAGTATTCTATTTTTATCCATCGGTTTGATAGAATTCGTCGGATACTTCCTGATATTGGGAGGCGAGAGACAGGCCTTACACGATCGGCTGTCTCATACGTCAGTCTTTCGCTCGTAGAAATCGAATATCTGTTTCCCCTTGACCCGCTCCCCATTTCCCGTCCATTCTGTCATCGAGTTTTTAAAATGCAAGCCATTTTTAGCCGCCTTGAGATCTCGGTCAAGCTTTATCTTTAGAAGCTCGACTTCAGTCGTTAACGGCGCTTTATTATCGAACGAACATGAATAATTTGGTATCGAACTGCGAACTGAAGGGTGTAAATACAAGAATATATTGGGATAAACCGTTCGACATCCTCTTCGAAATGGGTCAAGAAAAAAAGATGGGGTGGGTGAGGAGACTCGAACCCCCAACCTTCGGATCCACAGTCCGATGCTCTAACCGGTTGAGCTACACCCACCATCCGAGTGCAAGGGAAGCTGATTTTCGCATGAGGGGCCGGATAAGTCAACTCCGCGAATCGTGCCATTGGAAATCTCACCGAAGGCTGTTATGTCTTGCCATTCAGAAATTTTACCCTGGAAGATGGTCAAGTGCGAGGGGGTATTCGGACCCTGAGATGGTTCGAGCTGAAAAGGGGAAAAAGGGGGAGTGCGACCCGGAAGCCTAGGTCTCTTTCTGCCCTTCGATGAGGTCGAGGACGTCGGCCGAATCGCGCCACTGGGGACGGACCTTGACCTGCAGCTCGAGATAGACCTTAGACTCAAGGATGTCCTCGATCTCCCGCCGCGCCTCGATCCCGATTTCCTTGATGTTTTTCCCTTGGCGGCCGACGATGATTTTCCGGTGGTTCGGACGTTCGACGAAAATGCTCGCTTTGATGTAAACGAGGGGCCGGGCCCGGCGTTCCTCTCGGGTCGGCTTCGGTTTCTCCTCCCGCCGCCGCATGTTCGGCTCAGCCGAAACGCCCGGGACGGCGATTTCCCGGCCCGTATCCCGGATGGGTCCAGGCTCTTGTCCGGAGAGATTATCGAGCTGAGATTCCGACGGTTGATCGCCCGCGGCGAGTTCCGTGTCCTCCTCGGAGAAGACGTCTTCGTCTTCTCCGCCGGGCGCCCGGTTGCCCATCCTCCGGTTCCGGTCGATCTGGTCGATATAGACCGCCGTCGCCCAGGGGAGTTCGGCTTCCACCCGGGCGAGGATCTTCTCCCGGATGATTTCGGCCAGAAGGAACCGCTCGGACTGGTCGGAAACGTCGTCGTCGCCGTAGAGTTTCTCGGCCGGCGGGAGATTGTCGATCAGGAGTTTTTCCAGGACGTCGACGTTGGTTCCCCGAAAGGCGGAAATCGGGATGAATTCCTTGAATTCGCGGAGCGCCCGGTACCGGTCGATGAGCAGCAGGAGGTTTTCCTTCCGGACGATGTCCGTTTTGTTCAAAAGCAGAAACACCGGCTTCCGGACGTTTTTAATCGCTTCGAGGGCGAACTCGTCGCCGTGGCCGAATTTCTGGGTAGCGTCGATGAGCAGGCAGACGACGTCGGCCGTCTCGATCGAGGCATAGACGAAATTCATCATCCGCTTGTTCAATTTATGAAGGGGCTTGTGAAGGCCGGGATTGTCGATGAAGATGATCTGGCCCCTGGGCGTCGTGTGGATGCCCAGGATGCTCAGGCGGGTCGTCTGCGGCTTGTCGGACGTAATGGCGATCTTCTGCCCCAGGATTTTGTTGAGGAGGGTGGACTTCCCGGCGTTCGGCCGTCCGATCAGGGCGACGTAACCGGTGCGATATTTCGGAACCGGTTTCGCCTTCGCCGGCCGGGGTCGGCCCGTCCTGGGGGCGGTTTGGACCTTTTTATCCTGCGTCTTTGGCTTTCGGCTCGGCATTCTTTTGAATCCTTAATTTTTTTATTCTTTTCTGATCGACGTCCAGGACGTCCACGGTGAGACGCCCGATGTCGAAGCGTTCGCCCTTGGTCGGGAGGCGGCCGAGGGCCTGGGCCACGAGGCCGCTGACGGTGATGAAATTGTCGTCGGCCAGTTCCAGGTCGAAGATGTCCTCGATTTCCTCGACCTTGGCTGCGCCGGAGACCGTGAAGTCCCCCGGGCCGTTCTGGACGATCTGGGCCTCCTCGGTGTCGTATTCGTCCTGGATTTCGCCGACGATGACCTCGAACACGTCTTCCATCGTCACCAGGCCGCAAACGCCGCCGTGCTCGTCGGCTACAATGGCCATTTTCTGTTTGGCCTTCTGGAGTTCCTTGAGGAGGTCGGCCAGCTTCATGGATTCGGGGACGAAGACGACCGGGCGGATCAGCGGTTCGATGGGCGCTGCCTCGAATTCCTTTTCCGAAAAGGCCAGGAGATCCTTAGCCATAACGAGCCCGTCCACACCGTCGACCCGGTCGCGGTAGACGGGGATGCGGGAATATTTCTCGGCGATGATGAGGTTGCGGAGTTTCTGGATGGTTACGTCGCGGCGGATGCAGACCATGTCCACCCGCGGGGTCATGACTTGGCGGACGATCGTGTCGCCGAATTCGACCACGTTCCGCCACAACGCGTCCTCGCCCTTCTCGATGATGCCCTCTTCCTCGGCTTCGTCGAGGAACGTTTCGATTTCCTCCTCCCCGGCCTCCCGGTCCTCCGGTTCGGCCTCCTCTTTCTTTTCCTGGCGGTCCGACAGCCAGCGAACGATGGCCAACACGGGAGCGGTCAGGCCGAGGAGGAGCCGGTGGGCGGGAAGAAACAGGCCCAGCCAGCGGTCCTCGCCCGCCGCAGCGAGGATGCGGGGAAGGATGTCGAACACGACGGCGTAGATGCCGACAAAGACGAGAAAAAGGACGAGCGGCTTCATCCGGAGCCCGGGAAAGATCAGGACGGCGTAAACGCCCAGAGCGAGGATAAAGACCATCCGCCAGAATTCCACGGCGATTTTGATGTCGTCGTAACGGTCGAGGATCCGGGTCCGGTCCGGATGGTCCCGTTCCTCCAGGTAGCCGGTCAGGCCGATCTTGGAAAACCGGGCGAGGGTGAGATGGAACAGGGACAGGGTCGAAGCGGCCAGAACGTTCAGTCCCAGCCCAATCCAAGTGATCGCGGAAACGCCCATGGCTCAGTCCCTGGGATCCGCGGGAAGGGGCAAGAATTTTTCCCGGCGGAGAAGCTTCAGCACCCGGGCTTCCTCCTCCTCGTGACCGGTGAAATGCTCATAGCCGCAAAGATGGATGAATCCGTGAACTGCGAGGAAGGCCAGTTCCGCTTCGAGGCCGTGTCCGAGGACGGCCGCCTGCCTCCGGGCCTGGGGGACTGAAACGATGATGTCTCCCAAATGCCGGCGCCCGCCATCGCCCCGGCCGTCGAGGGGGAAGGACAGCACGTCGGTCGTTTTGTCTTTCTTGCGGTAGACGCGGTTCAGGCGCCGGACGGCGGCGTCCCCGGCGAAGACGAGGACGACTTCGGTGTCCTTCAGCCGGGCCCGCCGGAGAAGCCGCTCGAGAAGAGCGGCAAACCGGTCAGTCCTGATTCGGCTCTTCGTCTGCCGGTTGATGATTTCCACCATGAGACGTCCTCGGGACCGACGGTTGTTCGCCGTTTTTGGCGGGTTTCTTTTTGGATTCGAAATCGAACCCCGGGTAGTCCACTCGCGGTTGGAAGATGGTCTGAAGGGTCGTCAGGAACGATTGGGCGACCGTCCGGATTTCCCGGAGCGAGAAGGCGCAGTCGTCCAACTGGCCGTCCTGGAGATAATTGTCGAAGATGTCGCGGATGACCCGGGCCAGGTGTTCGTCTTTGTGGGACCGGAGGCTGCGCGAGGCGGCTTCGATGGAATCGGCGAGCATCACCAGGGCCGCTTCCTTGGTTTGAGGGGGCGGACCCGGATATCGGTAGCTTTCCTCCCCGACCGTGTGGATGTCCGGGTCGTATTTTTCCTTGGCTTTTTGATAGAAATAGCGGACGACCGAATTGCCGTGGTGCTGTTCGATGATGTCCCGGACCAATTCCGGCAGATGTTCCTTCCGGGCGATTTCGACGCCTTCCTTGACGTGGTTGACGATCACCAGCGTGCTCATGCTCGGAGTCAGGTCCCGGTGGGCGTCGTGTTTGCGATCCTTGTTTTCGATAAAATACTCGGGCATCTTGATTTTCCCGATATCGTGGTAGAGCGCGCCGGCCTTGACCAGAAGGGGATCGAGCTTGATTTTTTCGGCGGCTTTTTCGGCCAGGGCGGCGACGATGAGGGAATGGTGGTAGGACCCCGGCGCTTCGATGGCCATTTGCCGGAGAATCTCCGATTCGGAGTTCGTCAATTCAAAGAGCTTCGACTGGGTCACGAACCGAAACAGGTTTTCGAAGATGGGCAGGAAGATAAAGGCCAGGGCCCCGCTCATCAGTCCGCCCAAAACGGACATGATCGTTTCGGCGGTCAGGATGTTCAGGCCGGCGGACCGGTGCTGGACCAGGAAGATGGTGATCACGACGAAGATGTTGAGCGGGGTGACGATGAAGAAGCCGGCCCGGAGGGCGTTGGTCCGCTTGGCCCGGCCGTAGAACTTGATGCCGTAGATCGCCGCCAACCCGCCGATCAACCCGAACAGCAGGAGAAAGAAATCGGCGTCAACCAGGAATCCGACGAGCAAGCTATTGAGGACGACATAGATCAGGGCGACGGCGTTAGTCGTCAAAAAAGCGAAGACGATCGTCCCGAACTGGATCGGGAGGATGAATTTATAGGTCTCGGCGTTGGCAAACAGGGCGATCCGGGAGCTGGCGGCTGTCGTCCCGGCCAAAAACAGGCCCAGCTTGTAAAGGACCAGGCTCACGAAGATCGTCAGCATCATCATCTGGAAGTATTTCCGGGCCGTCGAAAGGGCCAGCAGCGAGCGGAGATAATACCAGAGGGTCACGAACAGGAGGGCGAACAGAAGAAACGCGCCGATAAAACTACGGAACCAGGCGCCCTGGTCCTGGATCGCCCGGTTGATGGCGGCGATGAGCCGGACCGCCGTTTCTCCGGCCTCGTCGCCCTTGCGGATGACGACCCGCCCCTTTTTGACCGTGAAAAACACGGTGTCCACGGACGACCAGGCGTTGGTCTTTCGGACTTCCGTTTCGATGCGGTCGAAGGCTATGTTCGGCGCGAGGAAACCGTAGGACAGGCTGAGGAGAAGGCCCTTTTTCCGGGCCGGGAGTTCAAGGGCGTTGATATCCGCCAGCAGCCGCTCCTTGGCCTCCCTGATTTCGAGAATTTCATCGCCCTTGACGGATTTTTCGGTTCCGTCCGGCCGCTTCAGGCTGAAGCCCCGCTCCAGCTCGCGGTTGACGAATAGCCTTTTCGAGAGAATCAATCCCGGAGCGGACACTTTTTCCAGGAGGGAAAGAAGGCTTTCCTCCAGGTCGGAGGCGAATCCCTCCCGGTCCAGCGCCTGGAGATCGCCGGCGGTAAGTTCGAGTCCGAATTTTTCCAGAACCAGGCTCCGGAGCGCGGGGAAATCGCGCGGCGGCGGAGGCTGGATCCATTCCCGGCCGAAGGCGAAGAATTGGCGGACATGATCCTCGGCGTTCAGCATCACGTTGGGGTCGAGATTGTACACCGGGAGAATCGCGTTGACGGCATCCTTCCGCCGCTGGCCGGTCGTCTCCGCGTCCTCGATCGTCAGGTCGGCTGGGGCGACGAGGTCCTCGCCGGCGATGTCGCCGGGTTTGAGTTCGGACAACGTTTTCGAAGGAAGGTAGGACAGGATCGTGGCCAAAACCAGGGCGGAAAAGGCCATGAGGACGAACGGATCCCGGAGGAATCTTTTTATTCCCTTGGCTTGGTCCTCCTCCTGGAGCGGCCGGATCGGGGCGCTTGACGCCGACGATTTGAACAGCTTGAGATCCTTGAACGAAATCAGAGGCATGTCAGTCGGAGGAGCAGGACTCGGCCTTCTGATAGGCCTTGATGATTTTTTGGACCAGGGGATGGCGGACGACGTCCTTCTCGTCGAACCGGCAGAAGGCGATTTCCTTGAGAGGGGAGAGGATCTTGAGGGCGTGGAGGACTCCCGAATCCTTTGGATGAGGCAGGTCGATCTGGGTGATGTCGGCGGTCACGACGACCTTGGAATCGAAGCCGGCCCTGGTCAGAAACATTTTCATCTGGGGCCGGGTGGTGTTCTGGGCTTCGTCAAGAATGATGAACGCCGAATTCAGGGTCCGGCCCCGCATATAGGCCAGGGGGGCGATCTCGATGATGTTTTTATCGATGAGCCGCTGGGCCTGTTCGGCGGAGACCAGGTCGAACAGTGCGTCGTAGAGCGGCCGGAGGTACGGATTGACCTTCTGAATCATATCGCCGGGGAGGAAGCCCAGGCGTTCGCCGGCCTCGACCGCCGGCCGGGTCAGGATGATCCGGTTGATGATCTTGTTCTGGAGGAACGTCAGGGCCATGGCCATGGCCAGGTAGGTCTTTCCCGTCCCGGCCGGACCGACGCCGAAGGCCAGGTCGTGGGTCCGGATGGCTTGGATGTATTCCTGCTGATTCAGACTCTTGGGGGAGACGGACTTGCGGGCGAAGCTCAGGGGTTCGGCCGGAAAATAATCCTCGACGGGCTTGGTCCGTCCCTGCTCCAAAAGGTCGAGAATGATCTGGAAATCTTCTTCCTTGAGGTCGTGGCCTTTTTCCTCGAGCCGGCGGATCCGGTCGAAGTAGAAACGGGCGAATTCGACCTTTTCGTCCGGGCCATTGATGTTTAAAGAGTCTCCCCGGGTGGTCAGTTCGACCCCGAGGCGGGCTTCGATTTTCTTCAGGTTGCGGTCGAGAACGCCGATAAAAACACTCTTCCGGACAAACGGGTGGGTGATTTGTTCCATGTCAGGGGCGAGAGAACGTTATGTCGTCCACGGCCTCTCATTATCTTGCCGTCCGCCCGGCTTGTCAAGGAGGGCTCGGGGGAAGCACCGTCGACGCGTCGACTCAAGTAATTGGCAAGTAATTGGTGACACAATACCAATTACCCAATTATTTTGAATTGTCAGAGATTGTAAAAGGATCGAAAACTCAGGAAATAGGAGACGAAATCCGAAATCAAGAGATTTCAGTCATGATCCTCGATTTCTACCCTGTTTGCCGGTAAACGTCTTGCCCTGAATAATTAGCTAATTGGTATTGTGTCACCAATTTCGGGGGGCTTTGTCTTGACTTGAAACCGGTCAAAAAGGAAAATGTCCCTTCTGGGCCGAAGGACCCGCCGTTCATGGCTTATGATTTCGTCTTCAAACCGTTCGAGAAAATGACGCTCGAGGATTACGCCGCGGTCGGATTCAAGTCCGGCCTGGAGATTCATCAACAGCTTCTGACCGATAAAAAGCTCTTCTGCCGATGCCCGGCCGGTCGGTACAGCGACGTTTATCACGCCGAGATTCTCCGCCATATGCGGCCGACCCTGTCCGAACTCGGTGAATACGACGGTACGGCCTTGATGGAGTTCAAAACCAAAAAAGAGATCATTTACCGGATCAACCGGGAAACCGTTTGCACTTATGAAATGGACGATACCCCGCCGTTCATGATCAACGAACAGGCCCTCGACATCGCCCTCGGGATCGCGATGCTCTACCGGTGCGTCATGGTCGACGAGCTCCACATCGCCCGCAAGCAGTACTTGGACGGAAGCATCCCGACCGGATTCCAAAGGACGACGATCGTCGGTGTCGACGGCCGGATTCCGTTCGGCGACCGGGACATCGGGATCATTCAACTCGGCCTGGAGGAGGACGCTTGCCGCGAAGTCAGCGACTTTGGACATCGCCGGGTTTATAAAACGGACCGACTCGGGATGCCGTTGATCGAAACCGTCACGGCCCCCGACATGAAAACCCCCCAGGAAGTCGCGGCGGTGGCCCAAATTCTCCGCCGGATCGTCCGTTCCACCGGACGGGTCCGAACCGGGATGGGCGCCGGGCGCGAAGATGTCAACGTCAGCGTGACCGGCGGGACGCGGATCGAGATCAAAGGCGTCCCCCGGATCCCCCGAATTCCCCTTCTGACCTACAACGAGGCCATGCGCCAATGGAATCTTCTCCGGCTCCGCGAGGAACTCTCCCGGCGGGGGATCACGACTGCCGCATTCGCCGCCTCTTTCGAGGACGTGACCAAACATCTGCGCAAAACGAAATATACGCCGATCGAGACCGCCCTGAAATCGGGCATGGTTGTCCAGGGCGTCCGCCTCAACGGCTTCCGCGGGTTCCTGCGCTGGCAGACTCAGACCGATACTTATTTCAGCCAGGAGATTTCCGACCGCGTCCGGGTCATCGCCTGTTTGACGGTGCTCCCGAACATCCTCCATTCCGACAGCCCGAGCGAATCGTTGGCGAGTTCGGAATGGATGGCGGTCAAAAAAGCCCTCGGCGCCCGGGACGAGGATGCCGTCGTCCTGGTCTGGGGGCAGGAAATGGACGCCTGCCTCGGCGCCCAGGAAATCGCCGCCCGGGCCAAGGAAGCGACGATCGGAGTGCCTTCGGAGACGCGCCAGGCGCTTCGGGACGATACGAACGGTTTTGAACGCATTCTCCCGGGTCCCGACCGGATGTATCCCGACACCGACCTCCCTCCGAAGAAAATCGGGGCCGAGCGGCTGGCGGCGATTCGGGCCGGACTTCCGTCCTTGATTCAAACCCGGGAGAAATGGTACCGGGAGATCGGTGTTCCGGCCGACGTCGTCGAACGTTTGTCGGTTTCTCCGTATGCGGGGCTTTTCGAGAAGGTGGTGCGCGAATGGGGCCTCAGCCCCAAAACTGCCGCGGTGATTCTGATCCAGTATCCCAAGCGCCTGAAACGGAAAGGACTTCCCCCGATTGGGAAGGAAACGGCCGTGTTTGAGGAAATCCTCGCCGCCTTGAGGGAGAAACGCCTTTATCGGGAAGGCGTGCTTCCGCTTCTCGAATCCTGGCTAACTAAAAACAGGCCGGTCCGGGATCTTCTCCCCTCGCTCGAGGGGAACGGCAACCCGACCGCCGAAGCTCTCCGGATCGCCGAAAGCCTCCGGGGCCGCCGCTTCGAGAACGCGCCGCGCCGGATGAGGCGGGCGATGGGGTTGCTTATGGCCGAGTGGCGCGGCCGGATCGACGGCGCCGAGGCTTCCCGGATAATAGCCGAAGGTCTGACGAGGGTCGAAGCATGAACGATCTCAACAACAACGAGTATAAAGGCTACCGGGGGCGGGCCCTCGAAGTCCTGCGAAGCTTCCAAGCGCAAGTCTGGAGCGACGCGAAAATCATCACGGCCGACGGGTCGTACGTCGGTATTATCCTTCCGCGCTCGGAAACGGCCGACCCGCTCCACGTCGTCCTGAAACTCCGCTCGGGCTATAACATCGGGGTCGAGGTGGACCGGATCGTCAACGTCGAGATCCACGGCCGGAAGGAAGCCCATTACAAAATCCCGGAGAAGGAATTTCCCTACGATCCCAAGAAACCTCGAGTGAAACTGCTGGGGACCGGCGGCACGATCGCCAGCCGCCTGGATTACCGGACCGGCGCGGTCATCCCGGCCTTTTCGCCGGGAGAACTCTATGGTTCCGTCCCTGAATTGGCCGATATCTGCAATCTCGAAACCGAAAAAATCTACGGTGTCTTCAGCGAAAACATGGGCCCGGAGCAATACGTCGGAACGGCCCAAGCCATTGCCCGGGAGATCGAAAAGGGCGTCCAAGGTATCGTCATCGGACACGGTACGGATACGATGCATCACACCTCGGCCATCCTCTCGTTCATGGTCCAGAACTCGCCCGTGCCGATCGTCATGGTCGGCTCCCAGCGGTCGTCCGACCGTCCCTCATCCGACGCGGCCTTGAACCTGATGCACAGCGTCAAGACGGC
>JAPKZG010000037.1:18404-22623 GCA_026393895.1 Candidatus Aminicenantota bacterium | reverse complement strand
ACGGTCATCCTGGCCATGGGTGACGCCCGGACGGCCGCCGCCTCGATTGACGAGTTTTTAAAATCGACGTAAGCCCGTCGAACATGTAAATCTCAAAACACTCCTTGCTCTTTTCATTTTTATTCGGATATCAAGAGCTTGGATTTTCAGAATCCAAAGCTTGTATAATGATAATCAGCTCATGGGAGGTGACGACGCATGAACATTCCCTGGACGGCCGTTGCGACAATCGGGGCTCTCATCACTTCGACCACGGCAATCGTCGCTCTCGTGATCGAGGGGCGGCGGTCACGGATTGCTCTTCAAACGGATCTCTTAATGACGTACTACGATAAATTTTACAGTCCCGAAATGAAACAGCTCAGAAAAACTGCCGCCGAGAAGTTGCTGCTCAACCAGTTTCCAAATTTTGAGTTGGAGGATGTTCTGGATTACTTCGGAATCATCGCCGTTCTGCTGCAACGGAAGGTTATTGATTTCAAGCTCGCCTTTGGTCTTTTTGATTGGTGGATTCTTAGATATTGGGGGTGCGCCGAACGTTATATTCAAACCAGAAGAGAGGATGCGATGGACCCCGATATGGAAATGTGGACGGTCCTGGAAGGAATGGTAACCCAACTCGGGGCGCATCGGATAAAGAAAGAATCACCGGAAATTTCTGAAGATTGTTTGAAACGATTTCTCTTTGAGGAATCACGCGCTCTGCCGCATACCGGGCCGGCATCTTGACCGTCTCCGGCAATTTCGTGAAATTTGCTCTTCCGGCTCGGTCGGGGTAAAATCGGCGGCTGGTATTCTTCCCAACGGATTTCTCATGCAACAGCAGGATTTGATCCCGGCCGAACCCGGCCACATCGGCACGGACGAGTCGGGCAAGGGCGATTACTTCGGCCCGCTGGTCATCGCTGGGTTTTATTGCCCGCCGGATCAAGAAGCGGTCCTCCGCGAGCTCGGGGTCCGGGACAGCAAATTGATCAGCGACAACCGCTGCCGCGAGATCGCCGAAACTCTGGAGCAGGGATATCCGCATGCGATCGTGGCCGTCGGACCGGAACGTTATAACGAACTGTACGAAAAATTCCGGAATTTGAACAAGCTTCTGGCCTGGGGGCATGCCCGGGCCATCGAAAACATTCTGGAACGGCTGGACTGCCGCCGGGCCGTGACCGACCGGTTCGGCGACGAGCGGTACGTCCGGAACGCCCTGCTTGCCCGGGGCAAGACCATCGACCTCGTCCAAAAAGTCCGGGGGGAATCCGACCCGGCGGTGGCTGCCGCCTCGATACTGGCCCGGGCCGAATTTCTCAAGAAGCTCCATTTCCTCGGCCGGGATTGGGGCCTGGAATTTCCCAAGGGGGCTTCGCTCGCAGTGGAAGCGGCTGCGGCGGAATTCGTCCGCCGGCACGGCCGGGAGAACCTGGCCAAGGTCGCCAAGATCCACTTCAAGACGACCGGCAAAGCGCTCGGCCCATGATCGTTTTCCTGAAAATCCTGGCGATTATTTTCGCCTTGTTGTTTCTCGTCAAGTTCAAGGTCGATCTCGGGATCGTTCTCGCCCTGGATTCGGTCCTGACCGCGGTTCTGTTCGGCATGCCCATCGGGAATTTTTTCCGGCAGGCCGGGTCGGCGGCGGTCGCCCCCGAGACCTTGAATCTTATCGGGATCGTGATTCTCGTCCTATACCTGGGACATTTTCTCCACGCCGGCGGTCATTTCAAGGAGATGGTGGCTGCCCTTAAAAATTATATCCGCGACGCCCGGCTCATCCTGGCCATTCCCTCGGCCTTTATCGGCCTTCTTCCGATGATGGGCGGGGCGATGATGGGCGCCCCGATCGTCGAGGAGGCCGCCCAACGCTGGAAGCTGTCGCCGGCCTGGAAGACGTTTCTCAACTACTGGTTCCGTCACATCTGGGAATACAGCTGGCCGATGTACGTCAACCTGATCATGGCCGCGACGATCGCCGGGATTCCGATCGTGAAGGTTTGCCTGAGCCAATTGCCGTTCACGGTCATCGCCGTTGCGGTCGGGCTGGCCGTTCTCTTCCGCCACGTCCCGTACGAACGGAACGAACAGGCGTCCCGGCCGAAGGCGAAGGACGTCGTCCGGACGTTCGTGAGCATCTGGCCGATTTTTCTGACGATCATCCTGATTTTCGTCTTCCGAATCCCCATGCTTTGGGCCCTGGCCGCGGCTTGCGTCCTGAGCGCGTTTTTCGTGAGCATGCCGGTCCGGGAACGATGGGCGGTCGTCAAAAAAAGCCTTTCGTTGCGGATCGTCCTGTTGACGGCCGCGGTCATGGTCTTCAAGAGGATCCTGGAAACGTCGGGGGCCCTGGACGCGGTCATGACCATCGTCTCGCCGACCGGGATCTCGGGGATCGTCCTCCTGTTCGCGGCGCCGTTTACGATCGGTCTCCTGACCGGCGTCAACCAGGCCTTCGCCGGAATCGCCTTTCCTCTTCTCGTCCCGATCATCGGCAAGGAAAATCCGGACATGGTCCTGTTCCTGTTCGCCTACGTCAGCGGGTTCGCCGGGGTTCTGCTATCGCCGGCCCATTTGTGCCTGGTCCTCACGGCGGATTATTTCAAGGCGGACCTGCGGGACGTCTATAAAATATTGATCGCCCCGGTCAGCGTCGTCTTCGGCGCGGCCCTGCTGGCCCTGGTCATTTTTCGGTTGCTCTAGCCGGGATGATTCAAAAAGCCGATGAAACATTTCCAGCGAAGCTCGGCCGCGAAAGATCCGAAAAGACGAAAACGGAATGTGGCCTCGGGTCGCGGAAGGAGGGGAGTCGTCCATGAATGAAACGAAACGTTTGTTTTTTGATGATGTCACCCTGTTGGAATTTGAAGCCCGGGTTCTGGAACGGCGGCCGGTCGACGGCCGTCCAGCTGTGGTTCTCGATCAGACGGCGTTTTATCCCGAATCAGGCGGCCAACCATGGGACGTGGGAACGATCGCCGGGATTCCGGTCGTCCAGGTCATCGATGAGGACGGGACGATCATTCACGTCCTGGAACGGGACGTCACCGCCGACACGGTGGGCGGCAAGGTCAACGGCGTCCGGCGCTTCGACCATATGCAGCAGCACACCGGCCAGCACGTCCTTTCCCAGGCCTTCATTGAAATCATGAACGGGGAAACCCATTCATTCCACCTGGGCGGGGAAACGTCCACGCTGGAAATCGGTCTCGGAGAGATTTCCGACGAGAACCTCGACCGGGTGGAGCGCCGGGCCAACGAGGTTGTTTTCGAAGATCGCGCCGTCAAAACATATTTCGTCTCGGCCGAACGGATCGCCGAGGTCCCCTTGCGGCGGCCGCCCAAGGTCGAGGGCCTGATTCGGGTCGTGGAAGTCGAGGGATTCGATTATTCCGCCTGCGGCGGGACGCATGTCCGCCGGACGGGGGAGATCGGCCTCATCAAGGTCATCGGGGCCGAGCGCATCCGCGGCAATCTCCGCTTCACCTTCGTCTGCGGCGGCCGAGCCCTTGCCGATTACCAGGTCAAAGCACGTGTTTGCCGCGGCCTTGTCGGGAAGTTCAACATCCCCGACCGGGAAATTCCGGCGTCGGTTGAAAAGCTCGGGGCCGAGCTCAAGGACGTGAAAAAACGGCTCAAGATTTTGGAACAAACGGCGGCCGGATTCGAAGCCCGCGACCTGGCGGCCGGGGCGGAAGGAAACATTATCGCCCGCGTCTTTCCGGATAAAAGCGCGGATGGAATTCGGGCCCTGGCCTTGAGCCTTGTCCGATTGGGCCCGTTTGCGGCCGTCTTCGGAACGAAAAGCGAAGCGAAATCACATCTGATCCTGGCCCGATCGGAATCGATATCGGTTGATTTACGTTCTTTGGTCGCGGTCTTGACGCCTCTTTTTCAAGGCAAGGGCGGGGGAGGCCCGTCGCTTGTCGAAATCGCCGGCGATAAGGCCGCCGACCTTGAGGCGATCGTCGCCCGGGCCGCTTCCGCTCTACGGGAAGCCGTCGGTTCTTGAATTCTCAGGATTGAAACGGAACGCCGTCCCGGTTTCGATTATTCATACCGGAGGGAAACGATCGGGTCGACGTGAGCGGCCTTCTGGGCGGGGAAGATCCCAAAGAACAGGCCGACCGAGATCGAGACGAACAGGCCGAGGAAGACCGACCAACCGGTCACCGCGGCCGGCAGCGGCGTAGCCGCCCGGACGATCATGGCCACGGCGAAACCGACGAGCGTG
>JAPKZG010000037.1:0-18382 GCA_026393895.1 Candidatus Aminicenantota bacterium | reverse complement strand
CCCAGGATCCCTCCCGTCCCCGTCAGGAACATCGATTCGACCAGGAACTGGCGGAGGATGTCGGAAGACAAGGCTCCGAGCGCCTTCCGGATGCCGATCTCCCGGGTCCGCTCCTTGGCCGCGACCAGCATGATGTTCATGACCCCGATCCCGCCGACAAGCAGGCCGATCGAGGAAATGACGATCATCACCAGGTAGGCCGCGCCGGTGATCTGGTTGTACAGGTCGAGCATCGTGTCCTGGGTGAAGAGGGAGAAATCATCGGGTTGGCCGAAAGGCACTTTTCTCCGGAGGCGCAGCTTGCCCCTGATTTGTTCGATCGTTTCGTCGATGGTCCCCGACGTGCGGGGCACGGCCCCGATTTCGATCGTTTCGGGGTCGTAAGGGAAATACTTCATCAGCGTCGTGATCGGGATCCCGACGAAGTTGTCCCGGCTTTGGCCGAACATCTCGCCACGCTTGTTGAGAACGCCTACGACGTTGAAGTTTTCCGGGCCGATCCGGATCGTTTTTCCCAGAGGGCTCTGGTGGGGGAAGAGGGTCTCGGCCAGCTCGAATCCCAGGATGCAGGCGCGGGAGTTGTGGTTGATTTCGGACTCGGTCAGGAACCGGCCTTCCTTGGGGGCGTAGATGTTATAGACGGTGGAGAACCGGTCGTTCATCCCGATGATCATCGACCCGTCGCTTTTCTGGTTCTGGTATTTGATCTCGATGGCGTCGACGAACGAAGGCGCGAGGGAGACGGAGACGGCCTTGACGAGGCTGCATTCCTCCTCGATCGCCCGGGCGTCGTCATAGGTCAGGTCCGGACGCTTGCGCTCCTCGGCGGTTCGTTCGCGCATCTGGACCGGGTCGAACTTGTGAATCATAATCAAATCGGACCCGGCGGCCTGCAGCTCCTGGAGGAACGAGGCGTTCAGTCCCTGGATGATGGAAACCATCCCGATGACCGTCATCACCCCGATCATGATCCCCAGAAGGGTGAGGAACGACCGAAGTTTGTGCGTCCGGATCGAATCGAAGGCCATCCCGACGATTTCCCGGGAGATTCCCGACCTCATGTTTCGCTCCTCAGGGCCACGACAGGGTCGAGCTTGGCCGCCTTGTTGGCCGGGTAGATGCCGAAGAAAAGGCCCAGCGTCGTCGACATGACGATGGCCACGATGATGGAGACGGGGTCGACCGTCGACGGAAGCGAGGTGGCCGCCGAGATGATTTTCGCCGTTCCGATGCCCAGGGCGATCCCGATGAGGCCGCCGACGCCGGCGATGGCCGATGATTCGATCAGGAACTGGGCGAGAATGTCGTTGCGCCGGGCCCCGATCGCCATCCGGATCCCGATCTCCTTGGTCCGTTCGGTCACGGCCACCAGCATGATGTTCATGACCACGATTCCGCCGACCAGAAGGGCGATTGCGGCGATGCCGATCATCGCGAAATAAATCCCGTTGGTGGCTGTTTTATAAAACTGGATGAAGGTTTCGGAGGTCCGGAAGGAGAAGTCGTCGGGTTTGCCGTAGGGCAGTTTGCGGCGGCTCCGGAGGATGGTCCGGACCTCCTCCTGGGCCCGGGCCATGGCTTCCTGCGACGAGGTGTGGATGTTGATGAGAATCGAACGCCGGGAGCCGAACGTCTTGAGGAAGGTCGTGATCGGGATGCGGACGTAGTTGTCCTGGCTGAAGCCCAGGATCTTCCCCCTTTTTTTCCCCACCCCGACGACCCGGAAGTGTTCCGCGCCGACCTTGATCGTCCGCCCGATCGGGTCGAGGATGGGGAAGAGTTTTTCAGCGACCTCGGATCCGATCACGGCCGACGGCCGGGACCGGTCCTCCTCGTCCTGAAGGAAATGGCGGCCGGACGCGAGCTCGATAACCGAGCCGATCAGGTGGTCGACGGCGGTGACGCCGATGACGGAGGCGTCCCGGATTTCGGCCCCGCCGAACTTCACCGTCCGGCTGGTCTGGGTCGAGGCGCCGATCAGTTCGCAGGTCGTCGCCGTTTTCCGGAGAAGCCGCATTTCCTCTAGAGTGAGGTTTTTGCGCTTCATCTGTTCCCGGAAATCCTTAATCGAGGTTCCGATCATGGAGAATTTGGAGACGGAGAAATCGTTCGCCCCGTAAAAAGCCATCTTGCTGTAGACGTAATTGTTCAGCCCCTGGATAACGGACACGACGGTGATGATCGTCAGCACGCCGATGATGATGCCCAGGAGCGTCAGGAACGTCCGGAGTTTGCTCCCCCAGAGGGATCCCAAGGCCATGGAAAACGATTCGCCGACGTTGATTTTAGCCATGTTCGCCTGTCGATCCGCGAAATCTCACGCCGGTTCATACGGATTTCAGACGGAAAGGTTTGTCCGCTCCCCGGTCGGCTTGACAAACGGGGGCGAGTCCGTAAAAATGAGAAGGCGACCCGGGGGAAAGGCCCTCCGGAGTTTTTTCCCGGGGAAGGAGTCCGTCATGAAACGCTGCCTCGTCCTCCTGGTTACCCTGACTCCGGGCAAGGCCCGCCCCGACTCCGGACGATCCCTGTCGTCCGTCGTGAAGGGCTGCAAAGCCCGTCGTGTAGGGCGACTCATCATCGCCCTGATTCTTCTCGGCGCCGCCGCCGGACGAAGCTACGCCCTCGTGGGCATTTACGCGGGCGGTTTCGGAGGAATTTCGAGCCAAAGATTCAGCTTCGACGATGCGACGTTCGACAACGATACGACGTTTCTTTACGGTCTCCGGCTGGGAGCGCAGGTCGCGATGTTCGCCCTGGAGCTCAACTATTACCGGGCCGGCCACAACGTTTCCATGGACGATTTCTTCCTGTTCAACTGGGACGGCATGGAAAACGACACCAGTTTCATCGGGGCGAACCTCAGGGTCATGTTTCCTCTCACGGTCTTCCGCCCGTTTCTCGCCCTCGGATACGGGTATTACACCGCCGACGTGAAGAACATCGACAAGGACACGGAAGGCGGGTTCAATATCGGCGCCGGACTCGAGGTCAAGCTCGGCAAACTGGCGATCATCGGCGAAGGGAAATACAACCGCGTCACTTTGAGCCTCTCCGACCTGGACGTCGGGCTTCGCAACTTCACCTTCACCGCCGGGTTGAACTTCTACTTTTAGTCTTGATCCGCCTCAACAAGTTCCTGGCTCAATGCGGCGTGGCCTCGCGGCGGCACGCCGACGGCCTGATCGCCGACGGCCGGGTCAGCGTCAACGGTGCCGTTGTCGAGGACCTGGGGACGAAAATCGAGGAAACCGCCGACCGGGTGGCCGTGGACGGCAAGGCGGTCCGGGGACGCGGCGGGTATGTCTATTTGATGCTCAACAAGCCCGCCGGTTATCTCGTCACCCTGGATGACCCGTTCGAACGGCGGACCATTCGCGACCTTGTCCCCGACCTCCCCGACGGCGTTTATCCCGTCGGCCGCCTGGACAAGGAAAGCGCAGGGCTCCTGATTCTGACCAACGACGGGGAACTTGCCTACCGGTTGACCCATCCCCGGTTTGAAGTATCCAAGAGATATGTCGTCCGCGTCCGGGGAGAAGTAGACGACCCCGCGGTCGCCCGGCTTCGGGCGGGAGTCTTTGTCGACGGCCGGCGGACAGCCCCGGCCAAGGTCGAAGTGTTTGAACGATCCGCCCGGGGGACGGTCCTCCAGGTCGAAATCCACGAGGGCCGCAAGCGTGAAGTCCGGAAAATGCTCGACGCGGTCGCCCATCCGGTCATCGAATTGAAGCGGGTGATGTTCGCCGGCCTTTCCTTGTCCCATCTCCCTGCGGGGCATCGGCGGCCACTGACCAACGCGGAAATCCTCCGGTTGAAAAAAGCCGCGGATCTTCATTGATAAAAGATGTTCAGTTCGGCGCCGCCCGGCCTCTTATCCTGGCCCGTCGCCCCGGCTAATTTTTCTTCTCGTCCTTCTCCTCGAGGAAGTCCTTGGAAGCGCGGGCCAGGCGCTCGAGCTCGCGGTCGACGAGGAAGTTGACCGTCCTTTCTTCCCAGCTCCCGTCCTCTTTTTTCCGGCCGCTGCGAACGCCGGTCAGAATCTCGATTCCCTCGTCGATCGTCCGGACGGGATAAACCCGGAACTTTCCCGCGGCCGCCGCTTCGACGACGTCCGGCCGGAGCATCAGGTTCCGGACGTTTTGAACGGGGATCATGACGCCCTGGGTTCCCGTCAGCCCCTTGGCCTTGCAAACGTCGAAGAATCCTTCGATTTTTTCGTTGACGCCGCCGATCGGCTGGATTTCGCCTTTTTGGTTGAGCGATCCGGTAACGGCGATATCCTGCCGCAACGGCAGGCCCGAAAGCGCCGAGAGGATGGCGTAGACTTCCGTCGACGAGGCGCTGTCGCCGTCGACGCCGCCGTAGCTTTGTTCGAAGGCGATCGAGGCCGTAAGAGAGAAGGGCTTGTCCTTGGCGTATTGGCCGCGAAGATACCCGCCCAGGATCAGAACGCCCTTGTTGTGGGTCTGGCCGCTGAGATCGGCCTCGCGTTCGATGTTGATCACTCCGGCCCGGCCGACCGAGGTCCGGGCCGTGATCCGGCTCGGTTTGCCGAAGGCGAACTGCCCCATGCTGTAGACGGCCAGGCCGTTGACCTGGCCGACGACGGCGCCGGAGGTGTCGATCAGGATCGAACCCTCCTCGATCATTTCCTGGATTTTCTTTTCGATCAGGTTGACCCGTTCGAAGCGCTCCCGGACGGCCCGCTCGACGTGGGTGGCTTGGACCGTTTCCAGCCCGTCCTGCCGGGCCCAATAATCGGCCTCCCGGATCACGTCGGCAATGTTGTGAAACCGGGTGGACAACTTCTCCTGGCGGCCGGCCAGCCGGGTTCCGTACTCGACGACCGCGGCCATGCCCGTCCGGTCAAACGGCAGAAGCGAGCCCTCTTCGGAGATTTTTTTGATGAACCGGACGTAGTCCCGAACCGAGTCGGCGGACCGGGGCATTTCGGTGTCGAACTCGGACTTGATCTTAAAGATTCTCTTGAATTCATCGTCTTGGTAAAAGAGGATGTTGTAGACGTCCTCGTCGCCGATCATTACGACCTTGACGTTGACCTTGATCGGCTCGGGCTTGATGTTTTTGGTCGAAATGAGGAAAAGGGAGGCGAAGTTCTGGATCTCTAGGCTTTGGTTGCGGAGGGTCCGCTTGAGGGTCGGCCAGACGCCCGATTCGACCAGGGCGTCCAGAGCGTTGAGCACGAGGAATCCGCCGTTGGCCTTGAGGAACGAACCGGCCTTGATCTTGGTGAAATCCGTCATCCAGGACCCGAAGCGGTTGACCGTCGAGTCGATCGAGCCGAACAGGTTGACGTAATTGGGATTGGTTTCGATTACCACCGGGGCGTGATCGAGGCCGGTGTTGTCGACCAGGAGGTTGACCCGGTATTCGAGGAATGGGTCGGCCGGCATCTCGCCCCGTTTTTCCTCGTCTTTTTTCGGGTCGCTTTTAAAGAGGTCGATATTGCCGATGAGCCCGGCTTCGACTTCGTTCAGGTACTCCGCGATCTTGGGCTGGGGGAACCGGGCCCGGATCTCGGCCACCGCCGCGGTGATGACCGGGGTGATGGATTCCTTGTCGAAGGATTTCAATTCCAGCCGCGTCTTGTCGTCGATTTCCCGCAACTGCTCGAAGATCGCCTCGAGCTTCTTAGACAGGTCCGCGTACTTCGTTTTCAGGGTTTCGAGGGTTTTCTCGTCGAATTTCTTCTCCCGAGCGGCCTGTTCGAGCTTCGGGAACGGAACGGGTTGATCATCGATGACCGGGATCAGGTCTGGCTTGACGAACATTCCCATCTGGACCTGAATGACGCTGAAGCCTCCCTTGGCCGTTTCTTCTTCGAATGCTTTCAGGATCTCCTTCTGGTGGGATTGCTGACCTTCGATGATGGCATCCCGCCGCTCGGTGTAATAGGCGCTTTTCAGCCAATCCGGGATGCTGTGTTTAAGCCGGGCGATGAGATCGTCCATCGCCCCGACGAACGCCTTGCCGAATCCCGGGGGAAGCTGGACCAGCCGGGGCTCGTCGTCGTTCCGGAAATTATTGACGTAGAGGAGGTCGTCCGGCGGGGGGTCGCCCTTCTTCATGCGTTCCAAAAGTTGTTTGATCGAGGTCGTCCGGCCGGTGCCGACCATCCCGGTGATGAAGATGTTGTATCCGAGGTTCTTTATGTTAAGGCCGGTGTGAAGGGCCCGGAGGGCCCGGTCCTGACCGATGATGTCGTCGCAGGCGGGACACTCGGCGCTCGTCTCGAAGGGAAGCGCGGCGGGGTCGAAGGAGGGGCGAAGTTCGGCGATGGAGACGACGGCGGGTTTTTTCGCTTTGGGCATCAAGGCCTCCACCAAGATTCGGTCGGTCGGAAATACTCTACACGGCCCGTCCCCCAAAGACAAGACTCTAAAACCTTGGGACCGGTCCTGGATTTCAATCAATTCGTAGTTCGGCCCGCATTCTCAGGGTCCTGCCGCCTCGGCCGCCCGTCGCGTCCTCGCGCAAAAAATGCGGGGAGGACAGCAAAGCCAAGTCCTCGCTCCACCCATCCCCCAGTGGCGCCCTTACGCTGCGGGCGACGGGGCGCCCCAACTCGACGTCGCCCTTACTCCGGGCAAAGCCCGTCATGTAGGGCTAGCCAAGCCTTGCCCTGAGTCGGCGGGCCGGTCCAACCGTTAGGTGATATCGATCATAGGAATCGGAAGATAGTCTAAGGGAAAAGCTCCTTCGATTCTGCTCCGTTGGATGGTGGAGCGTCCGTTTCGCCTCGAGCATCAGGTCCGGCAAGCGTTCCCCGGCGAGACGTTCCGTGGCCAGGCCGATTCATAATTCTGAGAATGATGGGATGCCGATCCTCATCGTGCAAAAAGCGGCGGGATTTGCTACAATGACCCCACCTGAAAAGCTCCTGCGTCCGGCCGTTCGACCGTCCTTTTGAACGGAGGAATGCCGGGGGCGAAAGGGGAGAAGCTATGAAAATTCACGAAGGCAAACTTCAGGCCAAGGGATTCAAAATCGGGCTTGTCGTCAGCCGGTTCAATTCCTTCCTGACCGACAAGCTGTTGGACGGGGCGCTGGACGCCCTCAAGAAACTCGGCGCCGAAGACGCCGACATCACGGTCTATAAAGTCCCCGGGTCGTTCGAAGCGCCGTTCGCGGTCAAGAAGCTCGCAGCTTCGGGCCGGGTGAACGGGATCGTCTGCCTGGGTGCTCTGATCCGCGGCGAAACGCCCCACTTCGATTTCCTGGCGGCCGAAGTGACCAAGGGCCTGTCCCAGATCGCCCTGGAAACGGGAATTCCGGTCACGATGGGGGTCCTGACCGTGGACTCGATCGAGCAGGGAATCGAACGCTCCGGGACGAAGTCCGGCAATAAGGGCTGGGACGCCGCGTGTTCCCTGGTCGAAATGCTCAACCTGGTGAAAGAAAGCAAACTGTAACGAATGGGAAGACGACGCAACGCGCGCGAAGCGGCCCTCCAGATCCTTTACGAGCTCGAGTTCAACGAGGCCGGCCCCGAGGCCGTCCTGCTTCGCAAAAAAAAGGAGAACCTCGCGGATGCGGACGGGACGAATTATTCCGCCTGGCTGGTCACGGGCGTTTCCGGACGTCGCGGGGAAATCGACGGCCTCATCCAAGGCGCGGCCAAAAATTGGCGGGTGGCCCGGATGGGCCTGATCGACCGGAACATCCTCCGTCTGGCGGTTTACGAAATGCTCGAGGAAAAAACGCTCGTTCCGGCCATCATCATAAACGAGGCCGTCGATATCGCCCGCCGCTACAGCGGCGATGAATCGGCGGTCTTCGTCAACGGCGTCCTCGACGCCGTCCGGCGGGTCCGGTTCGGAGGAACCGGGGACAAATCCAAATCCGAGAAAGACGACCATGACCGATCCCAAAAACCGAAACCCTCTCCCCAGCCCGTCGGGTCCGCCCGCGGCGCCGGAAACCGAAGCCCCCGGTCCCGCGGACGGGCCCCAAAAAAGTGAACAGGAACTCGTCCGGGCGGACAAATACCGCCGCCTGATCGCCGCCGGGGCGAATCCGTTTCCCCACAAAGCCGAACGGACGCATTCCGTCGTCGGCCTTGTCGGGGCCTACGCCGCGCTTTCCACGGAAGAGCTCGCGGCGGCCCGGGTCCGGGTCGTCGTCCCCGGACGGATAATGTCCGTCCGCCTGATGGGGAAGGCGTCGTTTTTTCACATCTCCGACGGGCGGTCGAAAATCCAGGTTTACATCCGGGCCGAAAAGGCCGGGGCTGAGGCCTACGAGCGATTCAAGCTGCTCGACATCGGCGATTTTCTCTCGGTCACGGGCGAATTGTTTAAAACCAAAACGGGGGAATTGACCGTCCTCTGCGAATCGTTCACCTTCATGGCCAAATGCCTTCATCCGCTTCCGGAAAAATGGCACGGCCTTCAGGACGTCGAACTCCGCCATCGGCGCCGGTACCTGGACCTGATTATGAACCCCGAAGTCGGGGAGGTGTTCCGCCTTCGGAGCGCCGTCATCTCCTGGCTCCGGAGGTTTTTCGACGGCCGCGGTTACATCGAAGTCGAAACGCCGATGATGCAGCCGCTCGCCGGCGGCGCCCTGGCCCGGCCGTTCGTCACCCACCACAACGCCCTGGACCTCGACCTGTATCTCCGGATCGCCCCCGAGCTTTATCTCAAGCGGCTGGTCGTCGGCGGAATGGAAAAGGTTTACGAGATCAACCGCAATTTCCGCAACGAGGGGATCGACTCCGAGCACAATCCCGAATTTACCATGATCGAATTTTACGAGGCGTACCGGGATTACCACGACATGATGGACCTGACCGAGGAGCTTTTCTGCGGCCTGTGTTCGGACCTCCTGAACAAAGACGAATTCCCTTATGGGGAACACGTCATCTCTTTGAAACGGCCGTTCCGGCGGATCAAGTTCCGCGACGCCCTGGCCGAGGGCAGCGGCCTGCCGGCAGCGGCGTTTGACGACCGGCCCCGGATCATCAAATACGCCGAAGAGCTGGCCCCGGAGAAAAAGCCGGTAACCTACGGAAAGGCCCTGGACATCATTTTCGACAAGCGCGTGAAGGAGCGCCTCATCCAGCCGACGTTCATTCTCAACCCGCCCAAGGAGGTCTCGCCTCTGGCCAAATCGGCCGCCGGGATCTCCGAGGAAGCGGCCCGGTTCGAGTTGATGGTCGCAGGAATGGAGCTGGCCAACGCCTTCTCCGAGTTGACCGACCCGGCCGAACAGAAGGCCCGGTTCGAACAGCAGGGGGAGGAGCGGAAAAAGGGGAACGAGGAAACCCACCCGGTCGACCTGGATTATGTTCAAGCCCTGGAATACGGCCTGCCGCCGACGGGCGGGGAAGGGATCGGCATCGACCGTCTGGTGATGCTGCTGGCCGATCGTCGTTCGATCCGGGAGGTCATCCTCTTCCCGTTGCTGCGTCCGCGCGAGGAGAAATGAGGATTTTCGGGCCGGAGAATCGGGAGGACATGTTGCGGAGCGGCCATGGGGTATGAACGGTTCATCGCCAACCGCTACCTGACCGCCCGGCGGAAACAGGCCTTCATTTCCGTGATTACGGTCATCTCGACGATCGGCATTTCTATCGGCGTGGCCGCCCTGATCATCGCCGTCGCCCTGATCACCGGCTTTCAAAAGGACGTTCAGGACAAGATCCTGGGGGCGACGTCCCACTTGATGATCTCGGACGTGATGGGCGAAGGCCTCCTTAATTACGAGGCCGCGGCGGCGAAAATCCGTCCGATGGCGGGCGTGACTTCCGTTTCGCCCGTGGCCTACGGGATGGTCCTCCTTCAAGGATCGAGCAAAGCCCAGGGGGCGATGCTCAAGGGCATGGATCTCGGTCTGGAACGAAAAAACCAGCCGTGGTTGAGGACCTTGGAAAGCGGAACTGTTCCCGAACAAGGAAGCGGGAAGCGCGAGGGAATCCTGCTCGGCCGGGACCTCGCCTTTTCGATCGGGGCCGGCGTCGGCGACATCGTCACGGCGGTGACGACGTCCTCCCGGCTCGGCCCTCTCGGGATGACGCCCAAGACGAAACTGTTCCAGGTGACGGGAATTTTTCGGACGGGATTGTACGAGTTTGACTCGACGACCGCGCTCGCCGGTTTGCCGGCCGCCCGGAAATTTTTCGGTCTCGGCGACCGGGTCAGCTACCTTCAAGTCATGATCGAGGACATCTTCGCGGCCGATAAAATGAAGGATTCGCTGAAAAGTATTCTTACGCCCATGGTCTATATCACGACCTGGACCGAACTCAACCAGTCGCTCTTTTCGGCTTTGAAACTCGAGAAAAACATCATTTTCCTGACCATTACCCTGATCGTCATCGTCGCCGCCCTCAACATCATCGCCACGTTGATTCTCATGGTCATGGAAAAAACCAAGGATATTGGTGTCCTGATGGCCCTGGGGGCGACACCCGCCGGAATCCGGAAGATTTTTTTCATCCAGGGAGCGATGATCGGAATCGTCGGGACGGCCGTAGGGACCGGCCTCGGGCTCCTCTGGTGCCTGGTTGCCAACACCTTCGAGCTGATCCGGGTGCCGGTGGACATTTACCAAATTTCGTACGTGCCGTTCCGGATCACTCCCCTGGATTTGCTCTTGATCATCGGCGTATCGTTGTCCATCAGCCTCGTTTCCACCCTGTTTCCGTCCCATCGGGCGGCCAAAGTCGATCCCGTCACGGCCTTGAAATATGAGTGAACTTCTGCGAACCGTCGATTTGGCTAAGGATTACCTCCTCCCGGATGGGGAAACCCTCCATGTCTTTTCCGGGTTGAATTTCTCCATGAATAGGGGGGAAATCGTGGCCGTGATGGGGGCCTCGGGGTCGGGAAAAACCACGTTTCTCAACCTGTTGGGGGCCTTGGACCGGCCGACCTCCGGGGCGGTTATCCTTGAGGGCGAGGACCTGGCGATGAAGAACGCGGTTTCGCTCGCCCGCATCCGCAACGCGAAAATCGGTTTCGTCTTCCAGGCGTTTCACCTCCTTCCCGAATTCACCGCCGGGGAAAACGTCGCCCTTCCGCTCCTCATGAGCGGCCTCGGCCGGGCCGAGGCTACCCGGCGGGGGATTGAGGTTTTGCGGGAAGTGGGCCTCGAAAACAAAGCGGGATGCCGCCCGGCGCAGCTCTCGGGGGGAGAGATGCAACGGATCGCCATCGCCCGCGCCCTGATCAACGGCCCGGCGGTCCTGCTGGCCGACGAACCGACCGGCAATCTGGATTGGAAAACCGGCGAGGCGGTCCTCCGGTTGCTGTTGGATCTCCACGAGAAACGGGGCTTAGCGTCCGTTCTCGTCACCCATAACGAAAAAGTATCGGCCCTCTGCGGTAAAACCTACATTTTGGAGCGGGGGGCATTGGAACGGCTGGGCTGAACCTGTCGTTCTATCCTTCGGTTGAAAGAAATCGGTCCGTTATGGTATAAACCTAAGGATATGAACATGAAAAGAGCCGTTTTCCTCGCGATAGCCCTGTTGATGCCTCTCTGGGGGTTCGCCCAGGAGTTGATTGAACGGATCGATATCGTCGGAAACGACCGGGTCACCCGGGATACGATCATGTATTACCTCTCCGCCCGGGAAGGGGATTACTACGACCTCGAGACGCTCAAGAAGGATTTCCGCGTCCTCTGGTCGACCGGGTTTTTCGCGAACATCAAAATCGACGAGAAATCCGGATCCAGGGGAAAAATCGTCAAGATCATCGTCGAGGAAAATCCGGTCATCCGGACGATCACCTATAAAACCGGGAAAAAGGTCAAGGAAGCGGACATCACCACCAAGCTCAAGGAAAAGGACGAGGCCCTGCTTCCCTATTCCTACTACAGCCCGGCCAAGCTCCAACGGGTGAAAAAGACGATTGAGGACCTGCTTGCCGAAAAGGGCCTTGGCGCGGCCAAGGTCGAATATGAAACCGAGAAAAAAGGGAGCAGCGAAATCGAGGTCCTTTTCAAAATCGACGAAGGCCCGAAGGTCCGGGTGGCCGAAGTCCTGTTCGTCGGCAGCCCGAAATTGCCTCAAAGCACCCTCCGGGAAGCCTTGAAGGAAAACAAACCCCACGGCCTTATGTCCTGGATCGGGGGCAAGGACGCTTACAAGCCGGCCAAGATCGCCGACGATCTGGCCGAGGTCAAGAAAGCTCTCCAAGAGAACGGGTACATGGAAGCCGTGGTCGGCGAACCGAACGTGGAAGAAGTGACCCGAAAGACGATCTGGCCCTTCTCCAGGAAGCGGAAGATGGTCCGGCTGAGCATTCCGGTCGAAGCCGGATTCCGGTACAGGGTGGGGGAGGTCAAGGTCGAGGGGAACAAGGCCTTCCGGACGGAAGGAATCCTCACCCGGATTAATTTTAAAAAGGGCGACATCTACCGGGCGACCGTCCGGGAAAAAAGCCTGGAGGATCTCAGCGAGCTCTTCCGCGACTACGGGTATCTTTATGCCCAGGCCATTCCGGTGGAGACGCTGGACCCCAAGGCCAAGGTCGTAAACGTGACTTATCAAATCGTCGAAGGGGAAATGTGTTTCCTCCGGCGGCTCGACTTCAAGGGCAACATCTTCACGAAAGACAAGGTCATCCGGCGGGAACTCATGATTCGGGAAGGCGACGTTTTCCGGTTCACCGTGTTCAAGGACAGCCTTCTGCGGGTCAAACAGCTCGGCCTGGTCGACCTGGAAAAAGACCCCGATATCCGGCCGTCCGCCGAGGACCCGAACCAGTTCGACGTCACGATGTTGGTCAAGGAACTCCAACGGAACAACATCCAGTTCAGTGCCGGTTACAGCGGCTACGACGGAACCTTCATCGCCGCCAGCTACGAAACGGTCAACTTCCTCGGCGCCGGCGAGACCCTGAATCTCACGGCCCAGTACGGCAAGCGGACCAAGAACTACAGTTTTGGGTTCACCGAACCCTATCTCTTTGATCGCCCCATCAGCGCCGGTTTCAACATCTACGACCGGTACCTGAACTATTACGAACTCTACAACCGGAAAGGCCGGGGCGTCGACCTGACTCTGAACGCCCGTCTGCTCGGGTACCTCCGCGGCAGCATCACATACGGTTTCGAATACGTCGACATCACCGTCTCCCCGGATTACAGTTCCTATAAAGAATACCTCGAAATGTACGGCATGGGCCATTACTACATGAGCTCGCTTTATCCCTCGATCTACCGCTCGACGATCGACAGCCACCTGACGCCGAGTTCCGGAACCCTCTACTCGGCCTCCTTGAAGTACGCCGGGACGTTCCTGGGCGGTGAAATCCACCTTTACAAACCCCAGTTGGAATTCACCCATTATCAGCCGATCATTAAAGGCACCTCCTGGCACTCGATCGGCATTCATGCCGAGATCTCCTACGTCAAGCCGCTGCGCAATTCAACCGTACCGTTTTGGGAGCGGTTTTTCCTCGGCGGGGAACGGAGCATCCGAGGCTACGAAGTCTATACGATCGGCCCCCGGTCCTCGACGGGAACGCTCGTCGGGGGCGAGAAAGAGCTGGTCATCAACGCCGAATACATCTGGGCTCTCGGCGGGCCTTTGTACCTGATCCTCTTCCATGACCGGGGGAATGCCTGGAGCGGCGGTCAAAAATTCAGCATGACCGACGTCTACACGTCCACCGGGGTCGAGGCCCGGATATTCATTCCGGCCCTCCGCGTTCCTTTTCGCCTGATTTTTTCGTATAATAACCGCCGGATCTACGCTACGGATTCCAACTTCGCCTTCCGTTTCGCAATTGGAACCACGTTCTGATAGGCCGGTGCGTTTTTCATTTCAAGGAGGAATGTCATGCGGAAAACTTTGATCGTCATCGCCCTGACCGTGCTTTGTCTCGGCGCGTCCGTCCCTTCGTCATTCGCCCAGGGGAAGATCGGCATCATCGACTCCCAGCAGGTCCTGGAAAAATCGGCTGAAGGCAAGAAAGTCATCGCCCGGTTGCAGGAAACCGAAAAAAAGAACCAATCGGCGGTGGCCACTCTCGACGAACAGATCCGCCAGATTCAGACCAAGCTCAACACCCAGCGCCTGACGTTGACCGATGAAGCGGCCGTCCAGCTTCAGGCCGACCTCGAGCGGAAGACCGTCGAGCGCAAGCGGGTGGCCGAAGACGCGTTGGCTAGCATGCAGGAACTTTCCCAGCGCCTTTTCATGAAGCTTCAGTCCGAACTGATGCCGCTCGTCCAGGCGCTCGGGAAGGAAAAAGGCCTCGACGTCATTCTCGACGTCCAAAAGAGCGGAGCCATCTACTGGAACCCGGCCGCCGATGTCACGGAAGACATCATCAAGCGCTACGACGCGGCCAAAGCAGCTGAAAAGTAAGCCGCCGAAGGTGGCCCGGGTGTTGAACATCGAAAATATTCTCAGGTTTCTGCCCCACCGGTATCCGTTTTTGCTGGTGGACCGCGTTCTCGAAATCGAGAAAGAGAAAAGCATCGTCGCCCTAAAGAACGTCACGTATAATGAGGAGTTCTTCCAGGGACATTTCCCGGACATCCGGATCATGCCCGGCGTTCTGATCGTCGAGGCGATGGCCCAGGCCGGCGGGATCCTTCTGTTTCATTCGATTCCGGACCCGGAGAAAAAATTCGTCCTGTTCAGCAAAATCGAAGACATGAAGTTTCGCCGCCCCGTCGTCCCCGGCGACCAGATCCGGATCGAAGCGCAGGTCATTAAGAACAAGAAACGGTTCTATTATCTCCACGCGAAAGCCTTCGTCGAGGGCGAAATCGCGGCCGAGGGGAACATGATCGCCTCCATGCTCGACCGGGAGGAGTTTTATGGCCGGTTCTGAACCCCGGATTCATCCGATGGCCATCGTCCATCCGGGCGCCCGCATCGGCGCCGGCGCCGAGATCGGCCCGTTTTGCGTCATCGGCGGGGAGGTCGTCGTCGGACCGGGAACCGTTTTCGAGTCCCACGTCCATGTCGGCAGCCGGACCGAAATCGGATCGGACAATCGTTTTTCCCCGTTCGTCGCGGTCGGCGGCGAACCGCAGGATGTCGGCTATAAGGGCGAACCGACCCGGATCCGGATCGGCGACCGGAACGTGATTCGCGAATTTGCGACGATTCATCGAGCCACGACCAAGCAGGATTTGGAGACGGTCATCGGTGACGACAATTATTTCATGGCCTATTCCCACGTCGCCCACGATTGCCGCGTTGGGAACCGAACTGTTTTTCTCCATGGCGCCACGCTCGGCGGCCACTGCGTGATCGGCGACTCCGCCCTGATCGGGGCGATGAGCGGCGTCCACCAGTTCTGTCGGATCGGGCGGTTTTCGTTCATGGGCGGAGGTTCGATGATTACCCAGGACGTTCTGCCCTTT
Organism: Candidatus Aminicenantota bacterium; assembly: GCA_026393895.1. Classification (GTDB taxonomy): domain Bacteria; phylum Acidobacteriota; class Aminicenantia; order Aminicenantales; family UBA4085; genus JAAZPG01. The sequence goes on along the minus strand of JAPKZG010000037.1, from coordinate 3,025 downwards.
TGCCGAGTGGCCGGGCAAAGGCCGACCCGGGCCCTGGGTCTCAATATCGTCGGCTTGAGGCGGAATGGCTTTGACCGGGAACGTTTGGATGTCCTGAAGAAAATATTTAAAATCCTCCTGTTTCAGGGAGTGAACACGACCCAGGCGCTGGAACGGATCGAGGCCGAATTTCCCCCGTCAGAAGACCGAGAGGAGCTTCTGTTGTTTGTCCGCTCGGCCAAGCGCGGGTTCGTCAAAAAAGCGACAGATGCATGGGAACGCGAATAGGTTTGATCGCCGGGGGAGGGGATTTTCCTCTCCAGGCCCTAGCCGAAGCGAAAAAACGCGGCTGTTTTTGCGCGGTCGCCGCTCTGAGAGGCGCGGCCACAGACGAACTCAAACGGGAGGCCGACGCCTTCGAGTGGTTCGGCCCGGCGGAACTTGAAAAGCTCGTCTCTTTTTTTAAAAGCCATGAGATCCGGGACGCGGTGATGCTCGGCAAGGTCGAACACCGGACGATCTTCCAAAAAGATCTTCAGGACGAAGGCCTGGCCCCGTTGTTGGCTTGCCTCCCGGACCGATCGGCTACGACCCTTCTCCAATCTTTGATCGGCTATCTTCAGGCGCACGGCCTTGCGGTCCTCGACCCCTCGGAATTTCTTGCGCCGTTTTTTTGTCCGGAGGGCATCCTGGGCGCGGCGGCTGTTTCGGAAGCCGTGGGGGCCGACGCGGCCTACGGCTGGCCTTTGGCGAAAATCCTGGCCGATTCGGATATCGGCCAGACGCTGGTCGTCAAGGACCGGGCCGTCGTTGCCGTCGAGGGAATGGACGGCACGGACGAAACAATCCGGCGGGGCGCGAATCTGGCCGGCGACGGCGTCGTCGTCCTCAAGGCCGGCCGGACGCGCCAGAACGCGAGAATCGACATGCCGACGGTCGGTCTGGAGACCATGCGGACGCTGGCGAAAGCCCGGGCGGCCGCCCTGGTAATCGAAGCCGCCCGCGTGCCGTTTTTTCAGAAGGAAGAAGCGTTGGAACTGGCCGCCCGCGCCGGCGTGGCCGTCCTGGTCCGGCGCTGAACGGATTTGTCATGGAAAAAATCAAGGTCGGGATCATCGGCGTGGGTTATCTCGGAATGCAGCACGCCCGGATCGCCTCATATCTCGAAGAGGCGGACCTCCGGGCCGTGGCCGACATCGAATTCAAAAAAGCTTTTGAAATCGGAAACCGTCACGGCGTCCGGTATTACCAGAATTACGAGGAAATGCTGGACGACATCGACGCCGGAATCGTCGCCGCCAACACGTCGGCCCATTACGACATCGCTCTCCGGCTTCTGGAGCACGGCAAGCACGTCCTTGTCGAAAAACCGATTACCGAGACTGTCGCCCAGGGGGAGGAACTGATCGCCGCCGCCAGGAAGAACGGCCTGATCCTCCAGGTCGGCCATCTGGAACGGTTCAATCCGGCCGTGGAGGCCGTGGAAAACATCATTTCCGAGCCGAAATTCATCGAGGTCCAGCGGTTGGGGTCGTTTTCGGCCCGTTCCCTGGACGTCGACGTCGTCCTGGACCTGATGGTCCACGACCTCGATATCATCATGGCCTTGATCAAGGACGAGGTATCGGTCATCCGGAGCACGGGCATCCACGTGGTTTCGGACAAGATCGACATCGCCAACGCCCGACTGGAATTCAAGGGCGGCTGCGTGGCCACCCTGACGGCCAGCCGGGTCCACCAGGGGAAAGTCAGGAAGCTGCGGATTTTCGAGCCGACGTCCTATTACGCCATCGATTACATCGACCAGGAATTAAAGATCTTTCCCCTCAGCGGCCGCCAGACGGACGTCAAGAGCGTCAAGATCAAAAAGGAAGAGCCGCTGAAAAAAGAAATCCAGAATTTTCTGACGTGCATCGCCGAAGGGCGGACCGGAAAGGTCAGCGGCGAAGAGGGCCTCCGAGCGCTCCGCCTCGCCCACGACGTTTTGAAAGAGATCGAAACGACCTGAAAGAGGCCGAACTATCCCCCCTCGGCCCCTTCGACCGCCTCCGCCCGGGGGCGGAGCTATTGCATCTTGAAGAAAGAATCCTCGAGGCCGGAGTTGAAAACCACCTTGCCGACCGTGATCCGGCCGAATTCGGCGCCGGCCTGGAAAATCGTCAGGGCATGGGGGATCATCAGGCCTTCGACGTTTTTGTAATCTTCCATCAGGGTTTCGGTTTCGATTTCGGTGCCCATCTGGTCCGATTTGGACCGAACCCGGTCGGTCAAATACGTCGCGGTACTGATGTAAACCGTCGCCTGAAAGCCGTCTTTGAACGTTTGCTCGACAACGAAATATTCCTTGTCGCCGATCTTTTCCTTGCCCTTGAGGGCAAAGGTGATTCCGTATTTTTCCGGATTCAGAGCCGCGTCGTAACCCATGGCCTGAAGCCGCTGGGCCTGGCTCTGCTTTTCGGTCATTTCTTCGGCGGAGCCGGTTTGCGGATTGACCGCCCAGCCTTTTTCCCCGTCGAAGGCCGTCGTGATCAGCATACCCATGACGTCGATGTCCATCCGCATCTTGTTCGGCTCTTTCTGGTAGATCGTTAGGGCGGCGGACATCCCCATTTGGATGATCTCCATCGTTCCGGACGTCGTCGTGTCCTTGATATTGGCCATCGTCGCCCGGCCGCCCTGGGCTTCGATGCTTTTCGCCAGGATCTCGGCCATGGTCAATTCCTGGGCCTGAAGTCCGAGGCAGAAGACGAACATCGTCGACAACAATCCGATCAGCAGACGCTTTTTCATGAATATTCTCCTTGCCGGCCGCGGGCCCGGCCTCCGCTTATTTTATCGAAATCGGAGGCGAAAACCAATTCCCTCCGGACTTTGTCTTTCCGAAGCGGCAGTTGGCCCTTCCGGCGTTCCACTTCCCTTTATACGTTGATTTCGGCCGGAGGTTCAGGTAAAGATATCCGGAAGGAAGAACGAAAATGTCCATCCGGAAGCTTGGCTGGTTTGACGCGGCGATGATCGTAGCCGGAGCGATCATCGGCGCGGGCAT
>JAPKZG010000021.1 GCA_026393895.1 Candidatus Aminicenantota bacterium | reverse complement strand
GTGCGAACCTTCATCGGACGGCCATGGCCACGCGATCCTCTCCACCCACCTGTTCGGAGACGGCCGGTTCTCCAAAGTCCTGTCCATGGAAACCCCGAATTCGACCAAAAACCCGACGTTTTCGGCCGAGACGTTCGAGAAAAAACTCTATTATCACCGAATGGACGGCAAGCGCGTCTTCGTCAACGCCGTCGAGCGGATGCCCGAGGCGGTCCAGGCCGCTCTTTCCGCCAACGGCCTGACGATCGAGGACGTCTCGCTCCTTATCCCCCACCAGGCCAACGACCGGATTTCCCTGATGGTCGCCCAAAAACTCAAGATTCCCGTGGAAAAAGTCGTCCGCAATATCGAACGGTTCGGGAACACGACGGCCGCCTCGATTCCGATCGCCCTGGACGAAACAGTCAAGGAAGGACGGTTGAAAACCGGCGATCTTCTGGTCCTCACCGCGTTCGGATCCGGGTTTACCTGGGCGTCGGCCGCGATTCGTTGGTAATGGCATGATATTTGCTGTTTTTTTCAACGGCGAAAGATGAGATTGACTCCCATGACGGACGCTTGCGGCAAAAGACGGCGGGAAGGCCCTGAAAAATTGCTTTCCCTCCGGAAGTCTGCTAGGATTCACTCATCTTTCGAAAGAACAGGGAAACACCACGAGAGCAAATAACTTTACAGAGGAGGCGGCAAAGATGAAAAAAAGGCTGATCGTACCCCTCATCGCCGGGGCCCTCATCCTGTGCGGTTTCGGAATTCTCCAGGCCCAACAAAACGGCGACGACGCCAAGTTCACGAAACTGGTGAATTCCTACCTCGAGGAATATTGGAAATTTTATCCGACGGCGGCCACCCTGGCTGGTTTCGGGAAATACGACAACAAAATCGAGGATTTTTCCGAGTCCAACGTCGAAAAACGGGGCAACGCCATCGACGCCGTCAACAAGGAGCTGGTCACGAAAATCTCGCCCGATAAGCTCAGCCCGGATTTTCAAATTGACCGCCAGATTCTCCTCGACGCCCTCGATTACGAATTATTCCGCCTGGAGAACCTGGTTCCCCAGGAATACAACCCCCTCTATTACAACGAAATCTTCCTGCACAGCATCCGGGCTCTCCTGGTGAAGAATTTCTCGGACGCCAAATTGACGGCAGCCATCGAGAGGGCCAAAGCCCTTCCCGGTTTCATTAAATTCGCAAAGGAAAACCTCAAGACGCCGCCCCCCGAGTACACGCAGGCAGCCATCGACCAGATGCCCGCGATTCTCGCGTTTTATAAAAATGACGTTCCCGGCCTGATCGATAAGGGCGGGGCCGACGCAAAGAGCAAGTTCGCCTCCGAGCTGCCCAAAGTCACGGCCGCCCTGGAGGATTGGTCCCGATACCTCCAAAACGAGCTTCTGGCAAAATCCACCGGAAATTTCCGGCTCGGACCTGAAGCCCACGCGAAACTTCTCCGCCTGACCGGGCAGACGTCGTTGATGACCGACGAACTCGTCAACCGGTCGAAGGCCGATTACAACAACATCCGCCGGGAAATGGCCATGGTCTGCATCCCGTTCTATCGGATCATGTATCCCAAAGTCGACCTCGATAAGATCAATGCCGGAAGCGAGGACGCCGCCCGGAACATGATTATCAAGGGCGTTCTGGACAAAATCAAGGGCGACCACGTCGAAAAAGACGCCTGGGTCGACAAAGTTAAGGAAACGGCCGGCGAAATCAAGGCTTTCATCGAAAAGACGAAACTCTTGGACATTCCCGCCGCGAACCTGACTGTCGAGCCGATGGAGCCCATTTACCAGGGAATGACCTGGCTGAAATTCTTCGGTCCGGCGGCTTATGAAAACGCCGGCGACTTCAAAATGCAGGTCCAGCCGATCCCCGCCTCCTGGCCGGAGGATAAGGTCCAATCGTTCCTCGAGGAATTCAACGACTTCTACCTGTATTTCTGGACGGTAGAACGCATCTATCCCGGGACGTTCTTCCCGGCCGCCGCTCCCGGCCCGGCCCCCTCGATCCTCCGGAAACTGGCCTTCTTCACCCAGCCCCTTCTCGCCGGCTGGCCGCTCTATACCGAGGAGATGTTCATCAACGCCGGATTCGGCGAATACGACCTCCGCCTCCGTCTGAACCAGCTGAAGCTCCAGCTCAAGTCCGTCATCGATTTCCAGATGGAACTCAACGTCCATCAGGGCAACTACACCAAAGAACAGGTAGTCAGCTACATGACGAAGGGCGGTTTCATGTCCCAGGCCGAAGCCGAACGGAAATGGGACATGCTGGTCCTTAACCCGGGATACAGCTATTATCCCTACGCCGGCTACCAGGAAATCTTGGACATGGAGAAGGATTACAAGGCCGCCAAGGGCGACGCTTTCGATCAAAAGGAATTCCTGAACAAGCTGACGAGCTTCGGCCCCCTGCCGATCCGGTTGATTAAAACAAAAATAACCCAGTAAACCCGCGTTTTCCCATCCCCCGGTTCCGGCCGCGGAACCGGGGGATCTTGAGCGCCATGCAGATGCCCCGCGGAAGCCTTTCGCCTGAAAAGCCTGGCGCGATAGTCCCCGGAGCGGATCATTTGCCGCTCGATCACGATCAATTGTCTTTAAATGCCGCGAAGGGGATATTCTAAAATGACCGGACTCCCCGACAGCCATTGCCATTTGGATATGGAGGAGTTCGCCCCCGATCGCGAGGCCGTCCTCGATCGGGCCCGGGCGGCCGGCGTTTCGGCCTTTCTCTGCCCCACGGACGTTTCCCATCTTCCTGGCCTTCGAACGACCCTCGACCTGGCCGCCCGTCATCCGGACGTCACGGTCGCCGCCGGGCTTCATCCCCATCAGGCCAAACTCCGGTCCGGCTCGCATCTCGATTCCGTCCGAACGCTGGCCGCGGAGAAAAAAATAGCAGCCGTCGGCGAGATCGGGCTCGATTATCATTATGATTTCTCGACACCGGCCGAACAACGGGACGCCTTCCGGGAACAGATCGCCCTGGCCGGCGAACTCCGCCTTCCGGCCGTCATTCACAGCCGCCTGGCCGGACCGGACATTCGCGACGCGGTCGACGGTGAACGATTCCACGGCGGAGGAATCCTCCATTGCTTCACCGAAAGCCAGGAGATCGCCGAAGCCATGATCGACCGCGGATTTTTCATTTCCTTTTCCGGAATCCTGACTTTTCCCAACGCCTCCGACCTCCGCGACGTCGCCCGTGCTCTCCCGCTCGACCGGCTGCTTGTGGAGACCGACGCACCCTATCTCGCTCCCGTCCCTCACCGCGGAAAACGCAACGAGCCCGCTTTCATTCTCGAAACCGCCCGGCTATTGGCCGGGCTTCGTGGCCTTTCCCTGGACTTCCTGGCGGCCTCCCTGTCAGCGAACTATCGAACGTTGTTCCCGGGCCGTTGATCCGAACGTCCGGACATTCTTTTCGTTGAAAACCCGCATTCTCAATGCTAAGATAGGCCACACTTCCGATGACCGAAACGATAAGTTCCTCCCGAATACTTGGCGAGCTGTACGCCGATATCCGGACAGACCTGGACAAGGTCGAAGGGCAACTAGCCGAGATGATCCGCTCGGACAATCCGCTGATCGACGAGATCAACGCCTACCTTTTCGCCGCCGGGGGTAAGCGCCTGCGTCCGGCCCTCCTGACGCTCTGCGCCCGCCTATGCGGCGACGGAGGAAGCCCGGACACCGCCTTCTGGTCCGCCGTGATCGAAATCATCCACACAGCCAGCCTCGTTCACGATGACATCATCGACCGGACGGATTTGCGGCGCGGACGGGAAACTGTCCATGCCCGTTGGGGGGCGAACATCACCGTCCTTCTGGGCGATCATCTCTACATCCGGGCCATTCATCAGGCCCTGCGAACCCGCCGTTACGAAATCATCGACGCTCTTTCGGAGGCGACGGAACGGATGATCGACGGCGAACTTCAGGAGTACGCCCTCAGCGGCGATCCCCGTCTCAGCGAGGACCGCTATTTCGAAATTCTCGGGAAAAAGACGGCCGCTCTGTTTGCGGCCGCCTGCCGGATCGGGGGGATTCTCGGCGGAGCCGACTCCGGCCTCATCCGACACCTGGACGGATACGGGCTGAACCTCGGCCTGGCTTTTCAAATCACCGACGACCTCCTTGATTTCACCGGCCAGCCGGCCGAACTGGGCAAACCCGTTCTGACGGATCTCCGCGAAGGGCGGATCACGCTTCCGGTGATCTACGCCTTGCGAAAAATCGACGGCGTCGCCAGAGCGGATTTCCTGTCCTGGATCGAGACCCGGAGCGTCGATCCGCTCGCGATCAATCGGATCCGGGCCGCCGTATTCGCCTCGGGGGCGATTCCCGAAGTCGCGGCCAAGGCCGGGCAATTCGCCGAGCGGGCGAAGTCCTTCCTTCCTCAGGCGTCGCCCTCCCCGGCCGCCCGGACTCTGGCCCGCCTGGCTGACTTTATTCTTGAACGGAGCGTCTGAGCCATGACCGAAACCGAAGTCAAAGTCCGGATCGACGATCTCGCCGCGCTCCGAACAAAGCTCCTCACCCTGGGAGTTGTGGTGATGAAGGAACGGCATTTCGAGGAAAACACGCTTTACGATTTCCGCGACCGGAGGCTGCAGGAGCGTCGGGAAGCGCTCCGGGTCCGCAAGGTCGGACGCAAAACTTTCCTGACTTTTAAGGGAACTCCCCAAAAGTCGAGAAAATACAAAATTCGGACGGAATATGAGACCGAGGTCCGCAGCGCGCGCGACCTCGTCCGCATCCTCCAATCGTTGGGACTCGCCGAGGCCGCCCGTTATGAAAAACACCGGACGGTTCTGCGGAAGGGAACGCTCCTGATCTGCCTGGACGAAACCCGGGCCGGGACGTTCGTGGAATTCGAGGGGGAGCGGGAAAAAATCGCCCAAATAGCCAGGGCCCTGGGCCTGCCGAAAAAAAACTGGATTCAGAAGAGCTATCTCACCCTTCTGCGGGAAGCGGGCGAGGGCGTTTAGCCCGCCCGGTCATTCGTCGTCTTTTTCCTCGACCAGCTCGACTTCAGGAAGAGCTTCCTCGATTCCCTCTTCTATGTCGGTATCGATGCCCACTTCGTCGCCGGAAAGATCTCCGTCGTCGGCGGTTCCCGCGCAGGAATCATCCGCTTCATCAACGTCGCCCGCGTGGATCAGGGAAGGATCCTCGATGATGTCCTCGGCGACATTATGGAGGATGTGAAAATCGATCAGACCCGCCCGGACCTCGGCCTGAGCCAGTCGGATGGGATTTTTTGTTTTGAGTATGATTTTTGGCTTGGCGCCTTTGATCAGTTGTTTCGCCCGCATGGCGGCGACGATCACAAAGCGAAATTTGCTGTCGACATTTCCATAGAGTTCCAAAGGCGTCTCACTCCTCGGGGGCATTTCGCAACGAGAAGTTAATTGTAGCAAAAACTGAAAGATAAATCAAACACCGGGCGCCCGTCCCGGGAGAACGCCCCCCGCCGTTGTCTTTTTCGCCGGCATCCGTTAAGATGAGGCGGCCGGATTTCACCATGTTTTCCACCGACGACGACGCCCCCAACGACCCCCGACACTTCCGCCGCTCGCTCGTTCCCCTGGACATCGAGGACGCCGAAGCGTCTCCGTCGTTCGGCCGGCGCCTGGCCCGGTTCTTTCACAGGAAAAGCGATCCGGCGATGGAGGACCGGTTTCTCGGCGGGATCGAACCGAGGCCGCTTCCCGCGGCCCGGAAAGAAAACGGCGCTCCGCCGGACGACGCTTTTCCGGATAGCCCGGACCCGAAAATCGGGGATTCCGATCAGAATTTATAGGGTGACGACGATTTGAGCCGTTGGACCAACTTCAAGCCGAAGAGGGCCAGCGCTCCGGCCGCGAGGCCGATCCATCCGAGCAGCGTCAATTTTCTCATGACACGATCCTTAACTTCCCGATGGGCAAAAATCAAAAAGACATTATCTCGAATTTTTTCCGCGTGTCAAGCCGTCCGCCGCAGCCTTGACCCGCTCCGGGGCCGGTGCTATCGTAGGGCGCTTCGACGCCCATGAATTTCCTCCGGATCCGCCACGCCGCCGAACACAACCTCAAGAACGTCGACGTCGACATCCCCCACGGCCGGATGACCGTCGTCACCGGCGTGTCCGGATCGGGGAAATCCTCGCTCGTCTTCGATGTCGTCTATCGCGAAGCCCGGCGCCGCTACCTGGAGACTTTTTCGACGTACGCCCGGCAATTCATGGGGAAACTCCAACGGCCCGAAGTCGAGTTGATCAGCGGCCTCGCCCCGGCTGTGGCCGTAGGCCAACGGACATCGGCAGCCGGTCCCCGTTCCACAGTCGGGACGCTGACGGAAATTTACGACGATCTCCGGCTTCTCTTCGCGCGGTTGGGCAAATCGCCCGACGGAATCCGGCTTTCGCGACGGATGTTCTCGTTCAATTCCGCCGAAGGCGCCTGCCCGGACTGCCGGGGATTGGGCGTGGAAGACCGGATCGACCCGGAACTATTAATCTCCGATCCCGCCCGCAGTCTCCGTCAGGGCGCCCTCACGTTGACGACGTCGAACGGGTACATCATTTACTCCCAGGTGACGATGGACGTTCTTGATCAGGTCTGCCGGGCCCACGGGTTCTCGGCCGACATCCCCTGGCGTGATCTGACCGACGCCCAACGGGAGATCGTCCTCATCGGGAGCGAACAAATCCGCATTCCTTACGGGAAACATCCGCTGGAATCGCGGCTTCGCTGGAAAGGCATCGTCGCCAAGCCCCGGCAAGAAGGATTCTATAAAGGCATCCTCCCGGTGATGGAAGCGACGGCCGCCGCCTCGGGCCCGAGCCCCTCCGGGTGACGGTGAACGGACGCTCGATTTCCGACTTCAGCGAAATGAGCATCCACGCCCTCGCCGGGAGCGTTCGGGGCCTGGACTTCGCCCCGTCGGATCAGATGGTCGGCGAGGCCGTCCGCGGCTCGCTTCTGAAAAAAACGGACCTGCTCGAGCGCCTCGGCCTCGGCTATCTCCGCCTTGACCGGGCCGCCGATTCGCTGTCGGGCGGCGAAATTCAGCGCATCCGACTGGTCGGCCAGGCCGGAAGCGGGCTGCGAGGCGTCCTTTACGTGCTCGACGAACCTACGGCCGGCCTGCATCCGGCCGATACGGCCCGGCTGTTGGAACTGCTGGGCGAACTCCGCGATAACGGGAATACGATCCTCGTCGTCGAACATGACGAAGACGTGATGCGGGCGGCCGACCATCTCATCGACCTCGGTCCCGGGCCCGGCGAGGCCGGCGGCCGGATTCTATTTCACGGTCCCGTCGCCGAGATCGGCGGGCTTCCTCGGGGAATGAGCCCGACCCGCGACTTTCTGGTCGGCGACCGGGCTCCGGCGCTTCCCCGCAAGCGCGAAACCGGAACGGGCCGCATCCGCATCCGCGGAGCGCGAAAACACAACCTCCGCGGAGTGGACGTCGATTTCCGCCTGGGCGCCCTCAACGTCGTGACGGGCGTTTCGGGCGCGGGAAAATCCACCCTCGTCCATCACGTCCTGGCCGACCGTCTCCGGACCGAACGACTCGGCCCCGGTTCGGACGCCGACGGGATCGAGATCGAAGGAACCGTCGGCCGGATCATTGAAATCGATTCGTCGCCGATCGGCCGGACGCCCCGCTCCAACCCGGCGACTTACACGAAGATCTCCGACCGGATCCGCGACCTGTTCGCCGCCCTCCCCGATTCCCAGGCCCGCAGTTTCGGCAAAGGCCGCTTTTCATTCAACGTTTCCGGCGGCCGGTGCGAAACCTGCCAGGGCGCGGGGCTCCTCCAAATCGGCATGCATTTTCTGGGCAACGTGGACGTGGTCTGCCCCGATTGCGAAGGCCGCCGGTTCAACGACGCAACGCTGGAAATTCGGGACCGGGGAAAAAACATCCACGACGTTCTGGACATGAGCGTCGCCGAGGCCGCCGATTTTTACGCCGGGTCACCCCGTCTTTCAGCGGACTTGGAAATCCTGAAACGCCTCGGCCTGGGCTATCTCAAACTTGGCCAAAGCTCGACCACGCTTTCGGGCGGCGAAGCCCAGCGGGTGAAACTTGCTTCCGAGCTCGGCAAAAGCGTGTCCGGACCCGCCCTCTATATCCTGAATGAACCGACGACCGGGCTTCACCGGGCCGACATCGAAAACCTGCTTGTCGCTCTTCGCGGACTCGTCTCCCTCGGCCGGACGATCATCGCGATCGAACATCACCCCGACGTCATCCGGGCCGCCGATTTCGTCGTGGATCTCGGGCCGGGAAGCGGCGAAGACGGTGGACGCCTCGTCGCCTACGGAACCCCGGAGGAAATTGCGGCCTGCGCGGCGTCGCTGACGGGCCGGGCGCTCAGGGGCGAATTTGCCGTCCAAGCGGCCCGCCCGGCGGCGGCCCCGGTCACGCCGGCGGCTGAGGGGCCGCTCGTCCTTGAGGGCATCTCGACTCACAACCTCCGCGGCATCGACGTCCGCTTTCCGTTCCGCAAATTCACCGTCGTCAGCGGGCCGTCCGGGGGCGGAAAATCCTCGCTCGTCTTCGATACCCTATTCGCCGCGGCTCGACAAAAATATATCGAAAGTTTCTCCGCATACGTCCGGGCCCTGATCGACAAGGGCGGCCGGGCCGATTTTACCGCGGCCCGGGGCTTGACTCCCCCCATCGCCGTCGGCCGGTCTTCCGCGGTCTCCAATCCCCGATCGACGGTCGGGACGATGACCGAAATCTATGATCACTACCGGCTGTTGTTTTCCCGGGCCGGGATCCTCCCCCCGGATTCGGCTGGACGGACGCTTACGGCGTCCATGTTTTCCTTCAACCACGAGCAAGGCGCCTGCCTGGTTTGCCGGGGGCTCGGGACGATGACCGCAACCGATCCGGAACGACTGATCACGGACCCGAAAAAGCCGTTGCCGGCCGGGGCCATGGACGGGACAAAAACCGGCCGCTTTTACGGCGATCCCCACGGCCAATATATTGCCGCGCTCCGGGCGGCCGGGACCGCGGCCGGAATCGATTTTTCCAAGCCCTACGAAGACCTTGCGGATAACGAACGAAAAGTCGCCCTCCATGGAACCGGCGACCATGTCTACGACATCGTCTGGTCCTATCGGAGAGGCAGCCGGGCCGGCGATTTCAAATTCCGAGGTCCTTGGAAGGGTTTCGCCGCCCTCGTCGCCGAAGAATACGAACGAAAACACGCCGATCATCGGGGCGAAGCGATGCGGGTTCTCATGAAGGACGAATCCTGCCCCGCCTGCGGCGGCCACCGCCTCAAGCCCGCCTCGCTGGCCGTGACATACCGCGGACTCGGGATCGCCGAGCTCTCCGCCCTCAGTGTGGCCCAAAGCCTCGAGTTTTTCGAAAACCGCGGCGAAGCGGCCCGGATGGACGCTCGATCCGCGGCCGTGACGGCGGCCGTTCAGGAGGAAATATCCCGCCGCCTGCGCCTCATCCGCGACGTCGGTTTGGAATATCTCCGGCTCGACCGCCCCTCGGCCACTCTTTCCGGGGGAGAAGCCCAACGGCTCCGGCTGGCCGGTCTTCTCGGCGTCAAGCTCACCGGGGTCACCTTCGTCCTGGACGAGCCGACGCTCGGGCTGCATCCCCGCGATACGGCCAAACTCCTCGGATTGATCCGCGAGCTCACCGCCGAGGGCAACACCGTCGTCGCCGTGGAACACGACCTCGACGTCATCCGGGCCGCCGATCATGTCCTCGATTTGGGACCGGGCGCGGGCCGGGAGGGAGGCCGGATCGTCGCCGAAGGATCGCCTGCGGAAATTCGGCGGAATCCCGGCTCGGTGACTGGACGTTACCTCGGTCCCCGCGAGAGGACTTTCCGTCCGCTTCCCGGTTCCCCCGGCCCTCCCCTGGAAATCATCGGCGCCCGGGCTAATAATCTCCGGGCCGTCGACTGCGCTTTTCCTTCGGGAGTCCTGACGGCCGTGACCGGGGTATCCGGAAGCGGCAAGTCGAGCCTCGTTTTCGACGTTCTCCTCGCCTCGTCCAAAGCGGGCCGGCCCGTTTCCTGCACGGAAATCCGGGGACTCGAACGCTATGCGAAGATCGTTCCCGCCGGAATCGAAGCTGCGGCCGAAAGCGCCTCAAGCATCCCGCTCACTTACCTGGGAATCTTCGACTCCGTCCGTGGATTGTTCGCGTCCGTCGAGAATGCCAAGGTAAGAGGATTTAAGAAATCGCATTTTTCATTTCTCACCCCCGAAGGCCGGTGCGAGGCGTGCGGCGGCTCCGGCCGAAAAACGGTGAGCCTGGATTATCTGGCCGACGTCTCCGAGCCGTGCGAAATCTGCGGCGGATCCCGCTTCAATCGCGGCGTTCTCGAAGTCCGTTTTTCGGGACGGACGATCGCCGAAGTCCTCGGCTTAACCGCGGCCGAGGGCGCGACGGCGTTCTCCGCCTATCCGAATATCGCCACTCCCCTGGCGCTCCTTGCGGAAATCGGGCTGGATTACCTCCAACTCGGCCAATCCCTCGAGACGATGTCTTCGGGCGAACGCCAACGTCTGAAACTCGCTTCGGAATTGATGAAACGGCCCGCGGGCCTGGTCCTGTATCTCTTTGACGAACCGACTTCCGGGCTTCACCCTTCGGACGTCGACCGCCTGTTGCGTTTATTCGGAAAACTGCTCGTCGCCGGGCATACGATCGTCGCCGTCGAGCACGATCTCGAGCTCATCGGGCGGGCGGGCCACGTCATCGATCTCGGGCCCGAAGGGGGCGACCGGGGCGGAGCCCTCGTCATCCAAGGCCCGCCGGCCGACGTCGCCGCCTGCCCTTCGTCGCATACGGGGAAGGCGCTACGCGCCTTCCCCGCCCTACTCGACCTTTAGGAGTCAGGGCAGGTGAGGCCCTGCAGGCTTTGCAATCCTCCCCGCTTTTGGCGTGAGGGCACGCCCTCCACGACAGACTTTGTCCGGAGTCAGGGCGGGCTTGGCAGTCCTTCACGACAGACTTTGTCCGGAGTCAGGGGGCGACAGGCTCCGCAGTTTCTTTTATTTCTTGATCGCGCACTCGCCGACGAATTTTTCGAGCGACTTACGGCTGAGGCCCCTGAAGTGTTGGCCGTCCAGCCGCCGGACGACTTTGCCTTTTTCGAAATAAAGGACCGTCGGATAAACGTTGATGTGATACTTCTCGACGTGGGCGTCCGTATCGTCGGAGAGGATCCGGACATAACAAGGTTCGCCGTGCACGGCGTGATCGAGATACTCGGGCAAGAAGGCCTGGGAGAACGGACACCAGGACGCATAAAAAAGGACGAAGAGACGGTCGCTCCGCCGGATCGCCTCCTCCAACG
>JAPKZG010000047.1 GCA_026393895.1 Candidatus Aminicenantota bacterium | reverse complement strand
CGCCGCCGGGGCCGTCGTTTCCCACGACATCACTGTTTCCGACGATTCCTTTGTTCTCATCAGGGTCAAGGATACGATCGCCGCACTTCAGGACCTGGCCCGTTCCGTCCTGGCCCGCCACCCGGCGAAAGTCGTGGGAATCACGGGCAGCGTCGGCAAGACGACTACAAAAGAATTCACGGCCGCCCTTCTCGGGACATTCTTCCGCGTTCATAAGTCCGGAGGGAACCTCAACAACCACCTCGGCCTGGCCTTGTCGATCCTCCGCCTCGAAGCCGAACATGAGATCGCGGTCCTGGAAATGGGCATGAGCGGGGCCGGCGAAATCCGGCGGCTGACCGGGATCGCCCCGCCGGACGTGGCTGTCGTCACGAATGTCGCGCCCGTCCACCTCGCTTTCCTGGAAACCCTCGAAGCCGTGGGGGAAGCCAAGGGAGAAATCATCGACGGCCTGAAGCCGGGAGGAACGGCCGTCCTCAACGGCGACGACCCCTGGGGAAAAACGCTCGCGAAACGCGCTTCCGGTCGGGTGATCTTTTTCGGTTTTGGAAACGACGCGGAGATCCGCGCGTCCGGGCTGGTTTACGCGGGATTCGACGGCCTGCAGTTCCGGCTGAGCTACGACGGATTGGTCCATGACGTGCGCCTCCCGTTTCTCACCGGGGGCCAGGTTGAAAACCTGCTCGCCGCGCTCGGCGTCGCCCGGGCCTTCGGCCTTCGCTGGGAAACCCTCCAGCCGGGTCTCGCCGCCCTCGAACCCGCGGCCATGCGCGGGAGGATCATCCGGCTGGCCGAGGGAATCACGGTCGTCGACGACACCTACAATTCCAGCCCCCGCGCCCTGGAGATGGCCCTGCAGAGTTACGTCCAGCTTCCGGCCGGCCGGTACGTGGCCGTCCTCGGCGACATGCTCGAGCTCGGACCTGAAGGGAAAAAATACCACGAAGAAGCCGGGCGGAATGCCCGGCGTCTCGGCTGGGACGTCGTTGCATCCGTCGGCCCTTCGGGCCGGTGGATCGCCGCCGGCGCGAGGGCCGAAGGCCTGTCTGAAAGTCTGACCCCGGAATTCACGACAAGCGAAGAAGCCGCCGAAAAAATTCCGGAAATTCTGAAACCGGACGACCTCGTCCTCGTCAAGGGGTCCCGCGGCGTCCGGATGGAACCGATCGTCGAGCGGCTTATTTCCTCCTTCAAGGAGCATTGACGTGTTGTACGCGCTCTTCATGAACCTGCAGGCGTCGGTTCCCGATTTCAACCTGTTCCGTTACATCACCGTCCGGACCGCCCTGGCCGGGATCACGGCGATGCTTCTGGCCCTGGTTTTCGGTCCCGCGTTCATCCGGGGCCTCCGGCGTTTCCAAATCGGTCAGCCCATCCGCCCTGAAGGGCCGGTCTCTCATCTCAGCAAACAGGGCACGCCCACGATGGGCGGCCTGCTGATCATCACGGCGACGATCATCCCCACCCTTCTCTGGGGAAACCTGGCCAATTCATACGTTCTTCTGACGATGGGAACGATGATCGCCTTCGGCGGGATCGGGTTTCTCGACGACTACATGAAGGTCCGAAAAAAACAATCCCTCGGGCTCATCGCCCGGAGCAAGTTCCTGTTCCAGATCCTCCTGGCCGCCGTCTTCGCCCTCCTCGTTCTGCTTTTAAGCGCCAACGGCGATTTCAACCTTCATCTCTTTTTCCCCATTCTCAAGAAGTGGGCCCCATACCTCGGTTGGTTTTACGCTCCGTGGATCGTCTTCATCATGGTGTCCTCGACAAACGCCGTGAACCTGGCCGACGGCCTGGACGGATTGGCGATCGGGTTGACCCTGATCGGCGGAGCGGCCCTGACCGCTTTGACCTACATCGCCGGCCATGCCGTGTTTTCGAATTACTTGTACATCGCCCGCGTCCCCCTGGCCGCGGAACTCACCGTCTTCGGCGGCGCCCTCATCGGGGCGTGCCTCGGTTTTCTCTGGTTCAACAGCCATCCGGCCCAGGTCTACATGGGCGACGTGGGCGCCCTCTCCCTGGGCGGAACGCTGGCGGCGATGGCCATCCTCATCAAGCAGGAATTCCTGATCTTCGCCGTCGGCGGCGTCTTCATCCTCGAGGCGTTGTCGGTGCTGCTTCAAGTGTCGTACTTCAAAGCGACCAAAGGGAAACGGATTTTCAAAATGGCCCCCCTCCATCATCATTTCGAGCTGTTGGGATGGCCCGAGGAAAAAGTCGTCATCCGGTTCTGGATCCTGGGAATCATTTTCGCCCTCTTCAGCCTGGCAACCCTGAAATTGAGATAATGATGGACCTCGCAGGCAGAAACGTGCTGGTGGTCGGCCTGGCCCGGACGGGCGCGGCGACGGCGGAGTTTCTTCTCCGCCGCGACGCCCGGGTGACCATCACCGAAAGCAAATCCCGGAAGGACCTCGGCCCCGAGGCCGCGGCCTGGGTCCGCCGCGGAGTGACGCTTGAAACCGGCGGCCATTCCCTCGCTGCGTTTCTCCGCGCCGACCTCATTATCCCCAGCCCCGGCGTCCCCCGCCATCCCGAATTCGCGGCCGCGATCGCCCGCGGGATCCCCGTCTGGTCCGAGATCGAACTGGCCGCCCAATACCTGAAAGGAACGATCATCGGAATCACCGGGACAAACGGAAAATCGACAACGACGACCCTGCTCCACCGCATCCTGAAGGACGCCGGACGGAAATCCTTCCTCGCCGGCAACATCGGCACGCCCCTGATTTCGTTCGTCGATAAAAGCCGCGACGATCATCTGTACGTCACGGAAATTTCGAGCTTCCAGTTGGAATATATCCATGCGTTCCGGGCGCCGCTCGTCCTGATCCTCAATCTATCGGGCAATCACCTCGATTGGCACGACTCGATGGAGGATTACGCCGCGGCCAAGGCAAAACTCCTCTTCGCCCAGAAAGCGGGCGACACGGCCGTCCTCAACCGGGAAGACGCCCGGATCTGGGCCTGGAAGGACGCGGCCTTATCGGACGTCCACGGCTTCAGCGGAAAACGTCCCGTCCGCCGCGGCGCTTTCATCCGTGACGGATGGGTGGTCGTCCGCGACAGCGGGGAGCGACGGATTCTTCCGGTCTCCGAAATCAAGCTTCCCGGGCTCCACAACCGGGAAAACGTCTTGGCCGCGACGGTCGCCGCCCGGATGCTGGACGTCGCCCCGTCCCGGATCCGGGCCTCGGTCCGCGGTTTTCGCGGCCTCGAACACCGCCTCGAACAGGTCGCCACGATCCGGGGCGTTTCCTTCGTCAACGACTCCAAGGCGACAACCGTGGACGCGGTTTTGAAGGCGCTGGCCAGTTTCACCCGGCCGGTGATCCTCATCTTAGGCGGGAAAGACAAGGGATCCGATTTTCGGCCGCTCCGGCGCGCGGTCCGGCGCCGGGTGAAAAGCGTCGTTCTCATCGGCGCGGCCACGGATAAAATCCGGGGCGCGCTCGCCGGAACGGTCCCCCTGCTCGAAGCCCGGACGTATCCCGAAGTCGTCCGGACCGCCTTTGCCGCGGCCTCGCCCGGCGACATCGTGCTGCTCGCGCCGGCCTGCACGAGTTGGGACATGTTCCGGGATTTCGAGGAACGCGGCCGGGTCTTTAAAAGCGAAGTCCGGCGTCTTGCCGCCCGGCCGAAACGGGAGAAAGGGTAAAGGCCATGGAAGTCTTTCCCCGGGGCGCGTTCGACAAGACGATGCTCTATACAGCGCTCATCCTCTTGGCCATCGGACTGGTCATGGTCATGAGCGCCTCGGACGTATACGCCGAGCAAACCTACCACAAGAAGTTGTACTTTTTCGTCCAGCAACTCATCGGAGCCGCCGTCGTCGCCGTCCTGATCACGTTCCTTCTCAGCATCCGCCGGCCATTTTACAAAAGCCCGGCCGTCGTCTTCGGCCTGCTCGGGTTGACCTTCGGCCTTCTTCTCCTGGCCCTCATCATGCCCCCGATCGCTAAAACGAACCGCTGGATCGTGTTCGCGGGAATCCGTTTCCAACCCTCGGAACTCGCCAAAATCAGTCTGGTCCTGTTTCTGGCGTGGTATCTGGACCACAAGCGGGAAAAAATCCGTGAATTCCCGGTCCTACTCATCCCGACGGGCGTTATTCTTCTCTTCACCTTCCTGATCATCCGGGAACCGGACTTCGGGACCGCCGTCTTGATTCTCGTTCTCTGCATCATCATCCTGTTTTTGGGCGGGCTCCGACTGAAACATATCGCTTTCATGGGTTTGGTGCTAGTTCCCCCTCTCGTTATTTATCTCTTCTCCGCGCAATACCGGGTCAACCGGATCCTGGCCTTCTTTTCCCCGGGCGCCAGCGTCGAAAATTTGAATTTCCAGGTCGCCCAATCCAAGCTCGCGGTCGGGGCCGGGGGGGTCTTCGGCGTGAGTTTCGGGGAAAGCGTCCAGAAAATGTTCTTTCTCCCCTGTTCTCATACGGATATCATCTTCGCCATCATCGGCGAGGAATTCGGCTTGTTCGGAACGCTGCTCCTGATCACTCTCTTTGCGATCCTAGTCTGGCGCGGCATTCTCATTTCGATGAGAGCGCCCGATTTCTTCAGCCAGATTGCGGCCGCCGGATTGACCCTCTTCCTCGGTTTTCAGGCTCTGCTCAACATCACGGTCGTCCTCGGGCTGGCGCCGGCCAAAGGCGTTCCCCTTCCCCTGGTCAGCTTCGGCCGCTCTTCCCTGTTCTGCGTCCTTCTGGCCATCGGTCTTCTGCTTCACATCTCCCAACGCCGGGGCGATGGAAGGAGGCCCGCGTGACCGCCCGGCGCGTCGTCATCTGCGGCGGCGGCACGGGCGGTCATCTCTTTCCCGCGCTCGTCCTCGGCCGGACGCTCCGGGAAAAAGACCCGTCGCTCGAAGTCACGTTCATCGGAAGCGACCGGGCTGAAGAGCGCGCCTTGATGGCCCGCCACGGCGTGCCGTTCATCGCCCTGCGGATCGAGGGGCTGAAAGGGCGGGGAATCCGGAGCTCGAAAGGCCTGGCCCTTCTCCCCTTCGCCCTGCTCCACTCCTACCGCCATCTCCGCCGGATCAAACCGGAGCTCGTCGTCGGCGTCGGTTCCTACAGTTCCGGACCGGTCGTGTTGGCGGCTTCCCGGTTGAAAATCCCGATCCTTCTTCTGGAACAAAACGTCGTCCCCGGGTTCACCAACCGGCGGCTACTCGGCCGGGCCAAAAAGGTCGCCGCGGCCTTCGAAGCGTCCCTGGCCCACCTCAAGGGAAAGGGGGTTTTTCTGGGCAATCCCGTCCGGGCGGAGTTCGCCGGACGGCCGCGAAAAACCCATGACGGACCGTTCGACGTCCTGGTGTTCGGCGGAAGCCAGGGATCCCACTTCCTCAATGTCGCCGTGACCGCGGCCCTCCCGTTTCTCAACCGTTGGAAAGACCGCCTGCGAATCGTTCACCAGACCGGACAAGCCGATCTCCGGGAAGTCCGCCGAAGCTACGCCGAAAGCGGCTTTCCCGGGTCCGTCGTCGAAGCCTTTTTCGATGACATGGCCGAGCGGTTTGCCGCGGCCGACCTCGTCATCGCCCGGGCGGGGGCGACGACCTGCGCCGAGCTCATCGCCGCCCGCAAGGCCTCCATTCTCGTTCCCTTCGCCGGGGCCGCCGACGACCACCAACGCAAAAACGCCGAGGCGCTCGTCGACGCGGGGGGGGCGGACATTATCTTGGAGTCCGACGGAACGCCGCAACGCTTCGCCGCGACGCTCGGGAACATGATCGAACATCCGGAGCGGCTTTCGGCCATGGAGAACGGCCTCGCCTCCCTGGCCGTGGAGGACTCGGCCGGAAAGATCACCACCCTGGCCCTTGCTTTGATGAACCGGAGGACATAGGAGAATCGCATGGTCAAGACCGTCTACCGCAAACTCAAACACATCCACCTGATCGGCATCGGCGGAACGGGGATGAACGGAATCGCCGAAGTCCTCCACAACCTGGGATACCGGGTTTCCGGGTCCGACCTCTCCGACGGCGAGGCCACCCACCGCCTCCGCGATATGGGCGCGACCATCTCGATCGGACATAAAAGCGAGAACGTCCTCGGGGCCGATGTCGTCGTCGTTTCCTCGGCCGTCCGGGAGGAAAACATCGAGGTCCGGGAAGCCCGCCGCCTGAAGATCCCGGTCATTCCCCGGGCGGAAATGCTGGCCGAGTTGATGCGAATGCGCTACGGCATCGCCGTGGCCGGTTCGCACGGCAAAACGTCGACGACGTCGATGGTCGCTACCGTGCTGGACAAGGCGGGCTTCGACCCGACGATCATCGTCGGCGGCCGCCTGAACACTATCGGCGCCCACGCCCGACTCGGCGAGGGCGACTTTTTCGTCGCCGAAGCCGACGAAAGCGACCGGTCGTTTTTAATGCTTTCGCCCTTCATCGCCGTGCTGACGAATATCGACGCCGAACATCTGGATCAATACAAGGGTGTCGACGACATCAAGAAAGCTTTCGTCCTATTCGCCAATAAGGTTCCCTTTTACTGCCCGGTCATTCTCTGCCTGGACGACGCCAACCTCCAGTCGATCATCCCTCAGCTCGAACGCCGGATCATCACCTACGGGTTCTCCGCTCAGGCGGATTTCAACGCCCGGGACATGCGCTTCGATGGGTTCTCCAGCGTTTCGATGCTTTTCCACAAAGGCCGGGAGATCGGGAATCTCCGCCTGAACGTTCCCGGCCCGCACATGATCCTCAACGCCCTGGCCGCCGTCGCCGTCGGGTACGACCTGGACATCCCGCCCGAGGTCACCCTGGGCGCCCTCGCCGGGTATGCCGGGGCCGGCCGGCGGTTCGAGCTCAAGGCCGACATCCGGAACGTGATGGTCGTCGAGGATTACGGCCACCATCCGACCGAAATCCGGGCCACGCTCAACGGCGCAAAACTCGGCTGGCCGCGGCGCCGTCTGGTCGCCGTTTTCCAACCCCACCGCTACACGCGGCTGGCCCATTTAAAGGACGAATTCGCCACCGCCTTCAACCAGGCGGACGCGGTCGTCCTGACCGAAGTCTACCCCGCCGGTGAAGACCCGATCCCGGGCGTGACCGGCCGGGCGCTTTACGAAGAAGTCGTCCGCTTCGGCCATAAAGACGTCCGGTTCGCGCCGGACTTCCACGACATCCCCGCCCGTGTCTTGGAGATCGTCCGGCCGGGCGACATCGTCATCGTCCTGGGCGCGGGTAACATCAATAAAATCATCCCCGACTTCATCCGCCTGCTGGAGGAAAACAAATGAGCCGCGAAGCCGGAATCGTCCTCTCCCTGCAATTTCAGCGGAGCGAGGGTCCCGTCCGGGTCAAAAAGCCCGCCCGCAAGTCCCCGCTCCGACTCGTCTATATTCTGTCCGTCCTCCTCGGCCTGGCGGCATTTTTCTACGGCCTCACCCGTCTGCATGGGTTTTTACTCACCTGGGACAAGCTCACCGTCCGCTCCGCCGAAGTCGCCTGCCCGGATCCCGCCGTCCTGGAGATCGTCCGGCCGATGGCCTCAAAGGCGGCGGCAGGCAACATCCTTCTGCTCGACGCTTCGCGGATCAAGGCCGGCCTCGAGACCTGCCCCTGGGTGAAGGAGGCGCGCGTCCGGAAAGTCTTTCCCGCGTCGTTGGCGGTCGACATCGTCCCCCGGATGCCGGCCGCGATTCTCGACGGCGGAAACGGTTTTCTCCTCGGCCGAGACGACGTTCTGATCGAACCGGCCCGCTCCGGGGACCGGGATCGTCTGCCCCTGATTCATGACGGCGGGATGTTCGCCGCCGACCGGAAGGCCAAGCTTGACCGGGCCTGGGCCTGCTGGGACGACCTCGATTCCGGGACGCAAGCCCGTGTCCTCGGCCTCGACGTGACCGATCCGGAGGATGTCGTCCTGACGTTCCGGGACGACCCGGTCAAGCTGCGCTTGGGCGCGGAATCCTTCGCCCGCAAAATCACGACCTACATGACCCGCCGGGACCGGTGGACCGGCGACTTCGGACCTTTGGAATACGTCGACTTTCGGTTTTCGGACCGAATCTATCTGAAAGCCGTTACGGAGGAGGGACTCTGATGGCTAAAAATGGATATATCGTCGGCATCGACATCGGAACACGGACGGTCACCGTTCTGATCGGCGAGATCAACGAGGAGCGCAAAATCGAGGTCATCGGCATCGGCACGGCCGAGTCCCGGGGGCTTCGCAAGGGCGTCGTTGTCAACCTCGACGAAACCTCCGAGGCGATCAAAAAAGCCCGGACGGACGCCGAGCTGATGGCCGGCCAGGAGATCCATTCGGCCTTCATCGGCGTTTCAGGCGCCCACATCAAGAGCTTCAACAGCCGGGGCGTCATCGCCGTGTCCGGCCGGAACCGGGAAATCACCCGCGAGGACATCCGCCGGGTGCTCGAGCAGTCGAAGGCCGTCCCGATCCCGCCCGACCGGGAAATCATCCACGTCATC
>JAPKZG010000091.1 GCA_026393895.1 Candidatus Aminicenantota bacterium | reverse complement strand
GGCCGGAGATACGGATCAACCCCGATATGTTTTCCGCTTGTTGACCCGCGACGGCGCCGTCAAGTGGGTCGAGCTCGGGGCCGTCCTGATCGACTGGGAAGGCCGCCCGGCCACCCTGAATTTTCTGACCGACATCACGGACCGCCGTAAAGGGGAGGAGGTCATCCAGGCGTCTTTGCAGGAAAAAGAGGTCATGCTCCGGGAGATCCACCACCGGGTCAAAAACAACATGCAGGTCATTTCCAGCCTTTTCAATCTCCAAGCCGGGAACACCCACAACCGGGAGTGCCGCAAGATCCTCAAGGAGGCCCAGACCCGCATCCGGGCCATGAGCCTTGCGCACGAGAAGCTCTATCACTCGCGTGACCTGTCGAAAATCGACCTGGCCTCCTATATCCAGAGCCTGGCTATCCACCTTTTCAATGTTTATGTGATCGATCCCGATCGGATCCGGCTGGAGACGGATTTTGGGGAAGTCTCCTTGGACATCAATTCGGCCGTCCCGTGCGGGCTGATTCTCAATGAATTGATTTCCAACTCCCTCAAGCACGCATTTCCGGAAGGCCGAAAAGGGTTGATCCGGATCGGGATGAAACGCGGTCCCGACAGCATGATCGTCCTTCGGGTGGCGGATGACGGGATCGGATTTCCAAAGAACTTGGATTTTCATCAAGCCGAAAGCTTCGGACTTCAAATCGTGACCCTGCTCGTCGGACAGCTCGATGGAACGATCGAACTCGACCGGAAGAAAGGGGCGGCATTCACCATCGTCTTCCGCGAGCAGGAGATTAAGGCAAGGGCTGAACCGGCGCCCAAGCCCTCGATTTGAGGGCCGAATTCATTGACAAACCCCCGTGTTTCCTTTATCCTGTCTATATAATGCCGCAGACTCTGAACCAAGCTCTTCTTCTGATTGTCATGATCGCCGCGGTTGTGGCGATCGTTTACCTGGTCCGCCTGTTCGCCCAACTTCGGCGGACGGCGGCCGAAGGGGAAAAAGCCCTGGCCGAGTTCGGCGAGCTCGCCCGCCAATTGAAGGAACTCGACCTTCTGGTCAAACAACAGGTGGAGGAATTGGGCCTGACGATCACGGCGTCCAAAAAAGCCGCGGTCAACGTCGCCGAGGCCTCCTCCCTGATCACGGCCAAATTCTTCCAGCCTTCGCTCAAATTCCTCCCCCTCATCCTACCCGTCGCCCGGTTCGTTTGGCGGCAGTTCGGCAAAAGAAAAAAGGAGAGAGACCATGGCAAATGACGGCAAAATCAGCGTCTTGGGAGTCGCCGTATCGTTTCTGATCGGAGCGACGGCGGGATTCGTTCTCGGAATCCTGTTCGCCCCGGCCTCCGGCAAGGAAACGCGCAAGAAAATCGGAGACGAAATCGACAAAGGCAAGGAAAAGGCGAAAGAAGGCTTCGAAAAGATCTCCAAAGAGGCGGAAAAGGGCATCCGCGTCGTCCGTGAAAAAACCGAGGAAGGAATCGAAGTCGTCAAGGAATTTATCGAAAAGAAAAAAGGCGACCACGCCAAACCCTGACCGGCC
Organism: Candidatus Aminicenantota bacterium; assembly: GCA_026393895.1. Classification (GTDB taxonomy): domain Bacteria; phylum Acidobacteriota; class Aminicenantia; order Aminicenantales; family UBA4085; genus JAAZPG01. The sequence goes on along the minus strand of JAPKZG010000091.1, from coordinate 34,842 downwards.
GCCCGTCATTTTTCGCTTGAGTGTCCCCAAATAAAAGGATGAGCCTATGTCTGCGACAACGATAATCTCTATCAAAGCCCGCGAGATCCTGGATTCGCGCGGGAATCCGACGGTGGCCGCAAAAATCACCCTGAGCGGCGGAGCCGTCGGAACGGCCTCTGTCCCGTCGGGAGCGTCCACGGGTACCCACGAGGCCCTGGAACTCCGCGACGGCGACCCCGCCCGCTATCTCGGCAAGGGCGTTTTGAACGCCGTCGCCCATGTCAACGAAGAGATCGCCCCCCGGCTGATCGGGTTCGACGTTCTCGACCCCGCGGCCCTGGATCGGCGATTGCTCGAATTGGACGGCACGCCTTCAAAAAGCCGCCTCGGGGCGAACGCGATATTGTCGGTTTCGATGGCCGCCGCGGAAGCGGCGGCCGCGGCCCAGGGCCTTTCGCTCTACCGGTCGCTTCGGTCCCGGGACCGCTATACCCTTCCCGTTCCGATGATCAACATCCTCAACGGCGGCGCCCACGCCGACAACAGCGTCGACCTGCAGGAATTCATGATCGTCCCGGCCGGCCGGCCGACGTTCGCCGAAGCGATCCGGGCCGCGGCCGAGGTTTTTCACCATTTGAAGAAAATCCTGAAAAAGAAAGGGTACGGCATCGCCGTCGGCGACGAAGGCGGCGTCGCCCCCAACCTCGGATCCAACGAAGAAGCCCTGGATTGTCTCGTGGAAAGCATCGAGATGGCGGGGTATAAGCCGGGAAAGGATATCTGGCTGGCCCTCGATCCCGCCGCTTCGGAATTCTACGCCGACGGTAGTTACGTCTTCAAAAAATCCGACGGCTCGACCCGGACGTCGGCCGAAATGGTCGCGTTTTATGAAAATCTGTTGGCCAAATACCCGATCGTCTCCATTGAGGACGGCCTGGCCGAAGACGACTGGGACGGCTGGGCGCTGATGACCCGGACGCTCGGAAAGAAAATCCAGATCGTCGGCGACGACATCTTCGTCACGAACATGTCCCGGCTGAAAGAGGGCGTCGCCCGCGGGGTGGCGAACTCGATCCTGATCAAACTCAACCAGATCGGAAGCCTCAGCGAAACGATCGAAGCCGTGGAATACGCCCACGCCCACGATTACACCACGGTCATCTCTCATCGTTCCGGCGAGACCGAAAACACGTTCATCGCCGACCTGGCCGTCGCCCTGGACGCGGGGCAGATCAAAACCGGGTCGGTCTGCCGCAGCGAACGGGTCGCCAAGTACAACCGGCTTCTCGAAATCGAGGACGAACTGGGGCCGAAGGGTGTTTACGCGGGCACGGGCGCGTTCCGGAAGTACATCAAGTAAGGGAACCCCACGGGCCGGGATTGATCCCGGATTCATCGAGCGGAGAAGGGGCGTTCTCCGGCGTCCGCTGTTTTTTGTTCGTGCCGGAGAAGCCATTCCTTGCGCCAAAGCCCGCCGCCGTACCCGGTCAGGCGTCCGTCGGCGCCGACGATCCGGTGACAAGGGATGATGATCGAAACGGGATTGGCGCCGTTGGCCGCGCCTACGGCCCGAACGGCGGCCGGGCAGCCGATCTTCCGGGCGATCTCGCCGTAGGAGGCCGTCCGGCCGAAGAGGACCGTCCGGAGGGTGTTCCATACGTCGAGTTGAAAGAGTGTGCCTTCCGGGGCCAGGGGAAGGTCGAAAACGGCTCTTTTCCCGGCGAAATATTCCTCGAGTTGTACGGCGCAGACGGAAAGAATCGAGCTTGAGCGAATTTTCGTACCTGCCGTTTTTTCCCGGAAATTCAAGTCCGTGAGAAATCCGTTTTTCTCCCGGAGCTCGATCGTCCCGATCGGCGAATCGACAAACAGAATTTTCTTCTCGTTCACCGGCTTCTCTTGCCATAGAGAATACCAAAGGGATCCGTGTCTTTCAATCCGCTTCTTCCTCTCCGTTTCTTATTCTTTCCTAAGCGTCCCCACACTGCCGGATAAACGTGCGTATTCATCCCCGCCCACGATTAATTCTCGGTCCGGATTGAGAGAACTCGAGGCTGAAAACGATGCGTTGGAACTATTATCAAAGCTTAATCGTTCGCCCTGATAAAACGGAGAAAGGCCATAGTCAAAGCCTGACGATAAAAGGAACGGGACGAGCGGAAGTTCATCATGGCCGCGAATGCCTTCCGGAAGCCGCATAGCGGAGGGGGGCCCCACGGCGATTTAACCGTGGGGGGAACCGACGGGACTGGTGCCCTGGCTTGGCAGGCTTTGCAGTCCTCCCCGGCCTTGGTGTGAGCGCAGTCCTATGCGACCATCGGGAGCCAGGGCGGGGCTGGAGGGAGGTATTCGAGGCCGATGGGAGATTCCTCAGAATCAAATAAGAAACGGACCGGAATTTGACAATCCGTTGTCCCGCGGTTTAAGATGGGGCGTGAATTTTCGCAGATTTTTTCCAGTATTAACCTTATTGTTTGCTTTTCTTTGGCCTTCGTCCGCTTTTTCGACCGTCGATAAAAAAACCGCCGGAGAAATCGATCATGAAATCGAAAAAATCATGACCGAGATGGTCAAAATCCGGCGGTTGATCCATATGGATCCTCAATTGCCGGGACGGGAACAGGAAACGGCGAAAATCGTCGCCGCCCGCCTGGCCGCCCTCGGATTCGACGTCAAAACCAACGTCGCCAAAAGCGGCGTGGTCGGATTGCTCCGCGGCGCCCAACCCGGACCGATCGTGGGCCTCCGGGCCGACATGGACGCTGTCCCCATCCAGGAATTGGCCGATGTGCCGTTCAAGTCGGTCAACGGCGGCGTGATGCACGCTCACGGCCACGACGTCCATGTCGCCATCGCCCTCGGAACGGCCTATGTCCTCAACGCCCTGCGAGACCGGATGAAGGGCGGCGTTAAATTCATCTTCCAACCGGGAGCCGATCCGGCGTCCGACGACCCGGAAAGCGGCGCCTCCCAAATGATCAAGGAAGGCGTCCTCGAGAATCCTCCGGTCGCGGTCATCTTCGGCTTTCACGTCTGGCCTGATACGCTGGGCCAGGTATATTCCGCGTCCGGCCCGATGTTGGCCGCGTCCGATTCGTTCGAAATCACCGTCAAAGGCCGTACAGCCCAGGCCTCCCAGCCCCAGGACGGCGTCGATGCGATCGTCTTGGCGGCTCAAATCATCAATTCCCTTCAATCGATCATCAGCCGGACCATCGAGCCCGACGATCCGGCTTTGCTCACGATCGGCCGGATCGAGGGCGGCACGAAATCCGACCTCATCGCCGACCGTGTCCAGTTGGAAGGGATTCTCCGCACGATGAATGACACGACACGGCGAAAAATCCAGCGGTTGATGGAAGCCGCGGTGAAAGGCGTGACCCAGGCGTTCGGCGGAGACTACGCCTTGACGTTCAAGCAATCCATTCCGCCCGTCTCCAACCATCCGGAGCTTTACGCCTCGATGCTCCCGGTTATCAACGGTGCGCTCGGCGACCGCTCGGTCCAGCGTCTCTCCCCTCAGATGATGGCCGATGATTTTTCCTTCTACGGACGCAAGATTCCGTCTCTCTTTTTCTTTCTCGGCGTGAGGAACTCGCGCCTTTCGACCGCGCCTCTGGAAAGCCCGTATTTCAACCCGGACGAACGAAGCATCGCGATCGGCATTAAAATCATCAGCCAAATCATCCTGGATTGCCTGGAGCAGCAAAGCCGGCTGGCCGACTCCGGCGAAATCAAATAGCGGACTGATGGCGTTTCCGGTCCTCTTCCTGACGATCGCCCTGGTCGCCGGCATCGCGGCCGCTTCCTCCCTTCATTTTCCCCCCGCTTTCGTACTGGCCGGAACGGGCGCCGTCCTCGCCGCCGCCTGGATCTTCTTCGGGCGCAGAAAATCGAAGGCCGCGTTTCTTTTGCTTCTGGCCGCGGCGGCCGGTCTGGGGGCGGGCACTTTTTCGACCTTCGACAGGATTTATGAAAAAAACGAATTGCGGAATCTTCCGACGGGCGAATATCTCGATTTCGCCGGAACGGTCTTCCGTTCCCCGGCCCCCGGTCTTGAACACGACGATATTTACCTTCGGGTCGAATCCGTCGGCATCCGGGGTTCGGACCGGCCGATGCGGGGCCGGCTCCGCGTTTCGGTAAAACATTCCGGGGAAGGGGCGAAGCTTCCCGCCCTTCTTGTCGGGGACCGAATCCGTCTTTCGGCCCAAATCGTCCCGCCCTCGGAATACCGGAATTTCGAGGAGCCGTTTTCGGCGACCTATTTGAAAACGCAGAATCTCCACATCCTGGGTTCGGCCAAAAGCCCCTATCTCGTCGAACGAATCGGAACCGACCGGAGGTTTTTTCACCTCCGGTGGATTTCGAAATTGAGACAGGCCTGCCTCCGCCGCATCGAACAATCGTTTGCCGCTCCCGGGAGTCCGGGAGGAATCTCTCCCGAAGGGGCTATTTTCGAAGCGCTCGTTCTCGGGGAACGCTCCCGGATGGACGCCGAAACGACGTTGGCTCTCCAGAAAACGGGATTGTACCACCTCTTCGCCATCTCCGGCGCCCATATCGCCCTCGTGTCCGCGCTTCTTTTTTTCTTCTTCCGGTTTTTACGGCTCTCCGAACGCCCGTCCTACGCCCTCCTTCTCGTTCTCCTCGTGTTTTATGGGCTTCTCGTCGAAGGCCGGGCGTCCGTCGTTCGGGCGGTGATCATGGCCGCCGCCTTCATCATCGGCAAACTCCTTTGGAAGGACGTTCATCTTCTCAACACGATTTCCCTCAGCGCGCTGGCGATCCTGTGCGTTCAGCCCTACCAGTTGTTCGACGCGGGATTTCAACTCACGTACGCCGCCACGCTCGGCCTGATTCTCTTTTTCCCGTCGATTCGGTCCGTCCTGCCCAAACTCCCCTTCAAAATCGAAGAACTATTCGCCCTCTCGATCGCCGCCCAGGTCGCCGTGATGCCGATCATCGCGACGACGTTCCATCGGGTGATTTTCTCGGGGTTGATCCTCAACCTGATCGGCATTCCCCTGGTGACCGTCGTGATGGCCGCGGGGTACGTGTTTCTCCCCGTGGCCTTTGTTTTTCCGTTTCTCGCCGGGGCGGCGGCCGAAGGCCTCGCATTCCTGCTTCGCGTCTTCCTGGCTTCCACCCGGCTCCTGGACGGCCTGCCGTTTCTCTCCAGCCGCATTCCGACGCCTCCCGGCCTGATGGTGATCGCTTATTACGCGTTCCTTCTCCTTCTCCTATTGCCCAGCCGGTTCGCCCGGTCCCGCCGGATCGCGTTCCTCGGCTTCGCCGCCTCGCTCGCGATTTTGGCGACATACCCGTTCTCCTCCGCCGTCAAGGACCTGACGATCACGGTGATCGACGTCGGCCAGGGAGATTCCATCCTGGTCGAGTTCCCCGGAAAATCGAAAATGCTCGTCGACGGCGGCGGCCTGCCGACCGGGACGTTCGATGTCGGCGAGAGCGTCGTTTCGCCCTTTCTTTGGGACAAGGGAATCAAGAAAATCGACCGTCTGGTTTTGACCCATCCTCATCCGGACCACTTGAACGGACTCACGGCCGTCGCCCGGAATTTCCGAATCGGGGAATTCTGGGAGGGAACGCCGGCGCCGGAAGACCCGCGTTATCGTTTGCTACAGGATGAACTCCGGGGGGTTGTTCATCGGCGCATCGTCCGCGGATTCGGCCAAAGCCTCGGCGGAGTGGACATCGCGGCCCTCGCGCCCGCCGTCTCATCCGAAACGGACTCTCCGGATAACGATTCCTCTCTCGTTTTCCGCCTGACCTACGGCCCGACGGCATTCCTTTTAACGGGGGACATCGGCCGGGAAATCGAGAAGGAAATCCTGGCCGCCGGAATCGACGTCCGCGCCCAGGTCCTCAAAGCGCCCCACCACGGGAGCGATTCTTCGAGTTCGGAGGAATTCCTGGCGGCCGTTCGTCCGGAATACGTCGTCATCTCGGCCGGACGCGGCAACCGGATTCGCCTTCCTCACTCCGACGTTCTCACCCGCTACGAAAAATGCGGGGCCCGGATCCTGCGCACCGACCATCAGGGAGCCGTCGAATTCCGCAGCGACGGCCGCCGGCTTTCCGTCCGGACGTCTGAACGACGACCGCCCGGTAAGACCGGGGCGCTCGCCGGGGAATCCGACGGAACCCTAACATTTGACTTGACTTCCCTCGTGCATTATCATCTACACAGACAGATGAATATCGGAAAGATCGTCGCGGCGGTTGTTCTTCTTGCGGTGGGGGCTTCTCTTTCGGCGCAGGACCTGGCAAGCGCCGCCCGGAAAGAAAAAGAACGCCGGGCCGGACTTAAGGATAAATCCTCGGTCGTGGTCACTAATGCCGATTTGACCCAAATTAAAAAGAAAGCCGCCATTGCCGAAGCCAAAAACGAGGCCCAAGAGCAACCGGCCGCCGCGGAGGGCGAACCAGCCGAACTCGTGAAAAAACCGACGGCCGTGCCCGCCGAACCCGACGAAGCCGTCGTCGTCGACACCGCTTTTAATGTCGAAGCCCTCCGGGCCGAACTTCAGGACAAATATAACCGGGCCAAGGAACATCTGGATTATCTCAACCTGAAGATGCGGGCCCTTCGGCAGCAGTTCTTCTCGTTCAACACGATGGAATCCAAAGCCAAGGTTCAGCAGGACATCGCCAAAACAAACACCGATATTCAAGCGGCCGTAGCCGACGAAGCCGGCCTGAAAAAAGAACTCGAGGACTTCGCTTCGCAGAACCCCATCAAGTGAGGACGGTCCCGTCCCTCACCGGAAATAAATGAAGGAAACCTGAAGGCCGAGTTCGCGCGCGTCTTTGGAGGCGGGCCGGATTTTGGCCGGAATGAAGGGCGGATTCACCCCGATGGAGAGAACGAATTCGTCCTTGTCCCCCAGCATTTCCTTTTGAATCCGATAGGTTTTCTCAAACAGGCTTTCGTTCGGGATGAATTCGTCGAACGCCAAATCGTTGATTTTAAAGATGATTTTTTGATCCTTGACGGCCGCGATATTCGCCGCACCCTTGATGACCAGAACGGCGTCCCGGCGGGGATTATCGATGATGCATTTCGCTTCCTTGGCCGTCCAGCGCCATTGCTTGAGCGGAGCGTTGTTGTCGATTTCGAGGTCATACCAGCCGCTTTCGTAGATGACTTCGGGCGTGCCGATCGGGGGGGGGACGACCTTGATCTTCTCGGAATAAACTTCCCGGGCAGGTTCACCGCTCCGATCGAAGGGATTGACGAATCCCACGGAGAGACGGAGCGGCTCCTCTCCTTTGAACTGCGGATTGAACTCGTCGATGAATTTGGGGATGAAAATTCGGCGGGTCACGGTATAGGTCTTGTTTTTTTCCCAGGTCGAGGTGGCCGGAGTCGGAGCATGATCGTCCTGGAGAATCATGTTGTCGTTGTGCCAAAAATGAACGAAGACATGGTAATCCCGGTCGAATTTCTCGAAGTCCTTGCCGGTTTTCCAGGTGAAGGTGACGTCGGTAATCAGGTTGTCCGACAGGGGAGTTTCGGCAAACGCAACATTAAGGGAGACCCCCTTGATCGCGGTTTTCTTCTGACATCCGACGAAGGCCAGAATCGCCGCGACGGTGATTATCCAAAAGCACGACCTGCATTTCATGACGCGCCTCCTTGGAATTGAGAATGACCTTGGCGAATTATAAAAGATTCCACGCGTCAAGTAAACACACCGGGGTCGCCGGAGCGGCTGTTGGAGAAACCTCGCGCCGGCGATATCGGCATTCCGGGCGTTCTGTGATATATTTTGCCGAAATGAGAGTTCTTCTTCAGGCATATTCCCTGATCTCGCGGCCCGTCTGCGCCTGGAGGGCCGCCCGATACCGAAATGGACGGAAAACGGCCGGGAAGGTCCCCCTTCCGGTCCTCTCCGTCGGAAATCTCGCCCTGGGAGGGGCGGGAAAGACTCCGCTCGTATGCGAATTGATCGAATATTTTCTCAGCCGGGGATACCATCCCGCCCTCGTCACCCGCGGCTACCGCGGATCGTGGGAGCGCCGGGGCGGCATTCTGTCGGACGGACGGACCGTCTTCGGCGGCTTCCGGGAAGCCGGTGACGAACCGGCCATGGTCGTCCGCCGCTTTCCGGGAGTGGGCGTTTTCGTCGGCCGGCACCGTATTCCCTCCTGCCTCAAGGCGGAATCTCTGGGGTTCGATCTCTGCGTTTTGGACGACGCGTTCCAGCATCTCGGCCTCGCCCGGGACCTCGATATCGTTCTCCATGATCCGAAATCCCGCGCGCCCCTTCGGGAAGGCGAATCGGCCTTGTCCAGGGCCGGAATTCTCCTTCTCCCCGCGAGAAGCAAGCCCGGGGCGGCCGAAACCTATCGACGCCGTTTCCCGCGATTGAAGGTATTCGAATACGCCGTGGTCCCCCGCGGACTTGTTTTGGAGGAGGGCGCCCCGGCGGTCCCGCCCGACGTGCTTCGGGGAAAACGCGTTTTGGCTTTTTCCGGAATCGCCCGGCCTGAACGTTTCTTCACCCTGTTGGAAACGCTCGGCGCTTCGGTCATCGAACGGTTGGTTTTCCCCGATCATTATGCCTATCCCCCGGCCGCCCGCGCCCGGATTTCGGCCGCCGTATCGCGCGTCAAGCCCGAGATGGTTCTCGCTACGGAAAAAGACGCCGTCAAACTCGCCCTCGCGGACCGGAAATTCGGCGGCCTTTCCGTCTCCGTTCTCCGCATCGGAATCGAACTGCCGGCCGGTTTTTACGATTGCGTCGAGGCCGTCGTATCCTCGATGAAGGCCGGCCGTGTCTGAACGCAAACCAGGCCCGCCGGCCATCGGGATGTACGTCACCTACGGACTCTACAAGATCTTCGCCTCGTTGATCGCCGCGCTCCCGCGGGAGGTTGCTCTCGCCTCGGGCCGGGTGATCGGAAGCCTCGTCTATTATCTCGACGGAAAGCACCGGACGATCGCCCTCGCCAACCTGGCCCGCGCCATGGGCCGCTCTCTTTCCGCGGACGAGCGGCGGAGGACGGCCCGCCGGTCCTTTGCGAATTTCGTTCAATCCATTTTCGACGTTCTCAAGACCGCCGCCTGGTCTCAGACGCGCCTGATGACCATCATCGACGTCCGGGGCGGCGAATATCTGGAGAAGGCCGCCGCAGGCGGACGGGGGGTTCTTCTCTTCACCGCTCATTACGGAAACTGGGAGATGGTCGTTCCTCCCGTCGCCCGCCGGATTCCATTTCACGTCATCGCCCGCTCCCTGGACAATCCGCTCGTCGACCGGGACCTGGAAAAGGCCAGGATCCGGAAAGGGGCGACGGTCGTCAACAAGTTCGGCGCGGGCCGGCCGATCCTTCGGGCCCTCATCCGGAAAAGCGCGGTCGGCATCCTGATCGACCAGAACGTCCTCCGCCGCGAGGCGGTTTTCGTCGATTTCTTCGGGAGCCCGGCGGCGACGACCCCGGCCCTTGCGGTATTTCATATCCGGACAGGGGCGACGATTCTTCCGATGTTCTGCGAACCCGCCCCGGGGAACCGCTACCTGATGCGGTTCGGCCCTCCCGTCGAAGTCCCTATCTCCGGGGACGAGACGGCCGACGTGTTGAAAATCACCGGAATCTGCACTAAGATGATCGAAGAAACCATTCGCCGAAACCCGGCCTTCTGGTTGTGGGTTCACAAACGCTGGCAATCGAGGCCCTCTAATGAAAAACCCTAATCCCCGCCCCGGCCGATCCGGAGGACGGTCCGCCGAGCAGTTGCGGCCGATCAAAATCATCCCTGATTTCATCGAAATCGCCGACGGATCGGCCTTGATCGAGATGGGACGCACCCGGGTCGTGGCCACGGCCACGATCGAGGAAAAGGTCCCGCCTTTTCTGAAGGGGACGGGGCAGGGCTGGGTCACGGCCGAATACGCGATGCTCCCGCGAGCCACGGAAAAACGGACGCCCCGGGAACGTCAACAGGGCTATCCTTCGGGGCGGAGCCAGGAGATCCAGCGTTTGATCGGCCGGTCCCTCCGGGCCATCACCGACCTCCAGGCCCTGGGAGACAGGCAGATCATCATCGATTGCGACGTCCTCCAGGCCGACGGAGGAACGCGCGTCGCCTCCATCAACGCCGCTTGCATCGCCCTGGCCCTGGCCTTAAAAAAATTGCTCGACGCGAAAATCCTCGGGGCCATGCCGCTTCGCCACCTGGTCGGAGCGGTTTCCGTCGGGATTGTCGACGGCGAGGCGCTGTGCGACCTGGACTACGTCGAGGATTCCTCGGCTGAAACCGACATGAACGTCGTCGAAACCGACCGCGGTCAGCTTCTCGAAGTCCAGGCCACGGCCGAACGGGCGCCGTTCTCCCGAAACCAGCTCGATTCCCTCCTCAAGCTCGCCGACGTCGGAATTTCCGAAATCATCCAGATCCAGAAGGACGTTCTGAAGAAAAAAAGCCTTCTCTTTATGGCCTATGGGCGTTGAACATCGGCGGCTGTCTCTTTGGCCCCGGTCTTGACAACGGCCCACGTGCCTTATATCATGCGTTTTTAATCAGTTATGGAATCTTCGGTTCCCGTCGCAAACATCTTTTAGGGAGGTTGCCATGAGTCTTGTCACTATTTTTATTTTGGCCGGAGTCGCCCTCGTCCTGATCGTCCTCCTGGGTTTTCTATTCTCCAGGCAATTCCGGAAAGTCGGGCCGAACGAAGCCCTGATCATTTCCGGCCGGAAAAGAACCATCACCCTCCCCGACGGCACGGCGAAAAAGGTCGGCTTCCGGGTCCGGATCGGCGGCGGGACGTTCGTCCGGCCGTTCACGGAGAAAGTCGACATCCTGCCGATGGACATCATTCCGATCTCGATCCGCACCCCCGAAGTGTTGACCCACGGCGGCGTTCCCATCGTGGCCGACGCGGCGGCCCAAGTGAAGATCGACTCCTCGGAGGCGGCCATCCATACGGCCGCCGAGCAGTTCCTCGGCATGGGCAAGGACGGGATCCGGGACGTGGCCGTCAACGTCCTCGAAGGAAAAATGCGGGAAGTCATCGGGACGATGACCGTCGAGGAGATCTACCGCGGCCGGGCCGAGTTCAATCGCCGGGTCGGAGAGGCCGTGCGGGAAGATTTCGGAAAGATGGGGCTCGTTCTTTTATCCTACGCCCTCAAGGAATTCAGCGACACGCAGGGCTTTATCGACGCCCTGTCCAAGCCCCTGATCTCGGCGGCCAAACGCGACGCCGCCGTGTCCGAAGCCGAAACGGAGAAGGAAGCGCTCATCAAATCGTCCCAGGCCCGCAAGGAAGGCGAGGTCGCCCGGCTTCAGGCCGAAGCCCAGATCGCCAAAGCCCAATGGGAAAACGAGGCCAAGAAATCCGAGTCCCTGACCTGGGTCAACCAGAAAAAAGCCCAGGCCGATTTTTCCTATGAACTCGAACGTCACCGGCTGTCCCAGGAGTTGAAACGGGAGGAAGGCAAGGTCCGGATGGTCGAAAAAGAACAGGCCATCAAAATCGAGGAACTCGAGATTCAACGCCGGGAAAAGGAATTGGACTCGAACGTCCTCAAACCGGCCGACGCCCGCAAGTACCAGATCCGGGCGGAGGCTGAGGCCGAGGAATTCCGCATTCAGGCCGAGGCCCGGGGCAAAGCCGAGGCCGTCCGGCTCGAAGGCCGGGCCGAAGCCGGCCGCATCAAGGAAAAGGGCGCGGCGGAAGCGGAAGCCATGACAAAACGCGCCCAGGCGATGAGCCACTACCAGGACGCCTCGATCCTCGAAATGTACATGAAAGTCCTGCCGGAAGTCGTGAAAGGGGTGGCGGAACCTCTTTCGAAAATCGACAAGATCGTTCTCGTCAACAGCGACAAGGATCTCGGCGTGTCCAAAATCTCGGCCCAGACCGCCCAGATTCTGGCCCAGGTGCCCGACATCTTCCAATCGTTGACCGGGGCCGACCTGAAAAAATTCCTCAAGGACAAGCTGTCGCCCGAAAAAAAGAGCGAGAAATAGCCCCCATGACCGCCCGGGAAAGGGGACATCATGATCTCCGATAAAGCCAACCGCATCGGCGCTTCGCCGACCTTCAAGGTCAACGCCAAGGCCAAGGCCATGAAGGCCGAAGGCATCGACGTCGTCGACCTCAGCCTCGGCGAGCCCGACTTTCCGACCCCGGCCGCCATCAAGGCCGCCGGGATCAAGGCCATTCAGGATAATTACACCAAGTACACGGAAAACGATGGTTCTCCCGCCCTAAAAAAGGCCATCATCGGCCGATTGAAGGAGGATTACGGAATCGCTTACGCCCCCAACGAGATCATCGTCAATTGCGGGGCGAAAAGTTCGTTGTTTCACGCCTTCCAAGCCTTGATCAACGACGACGAGGAAGTCATCGTTCCTGCCCCGTACTGGGTGTCTTATCCCCATCTCGTTCAATTGGCCAAAGGGAAGCCCGTTTTCGTCCAGACCAAGGAAGAAAACGGGTTCATCATGACTCCCGAAGAACTCAAGGCCCATATCACCCCGGCAACCAAGGCGCTGCTTCTCAATTCCCCCTCGAACCCGACGGGGGCGACCTACACGGAAGCCCAGCTTGCGGCCCTGGCCGAAGTCATCCGCGGCGAGGACATCTTCGTCGTTTCCGACGAAATTTACTCCTGCCTCATCTACGACGGGTTCAAATACAAGAGCTTTCCCTCCCTGGGGGACGACATCCGGAAAAAAACGGTTTTGATCAACGGCGTCTCCAAGGCCTACGCCATGACCGGCTGGCGGATCGGATACGCCGCCGGCCCGGCCCCGCTGATCGCCGCGATGAGCCGCCTCCAGAGTCACACGACTTCGCATCCGACGTCGATCTCCCAACAGGCCAGCGTCGAAGCCCTGGCCGGCTCCCAGGCGGAAGTGTCCCGGATGCGGGCCGAGTTCGAACGCCGGCGCAATTACGCCTTGATGAAGATCCGGACCATTCCGGGGATATCCTGTTTCGAGCCGCAGGGCGCGTTTTATCTCTTCCCCAACGTCCGGTCGTTCTACAACCTGGAATTCAACGGCACGCCCATCCGCAATTCCTACGGGATGGCCTATTATCTCCTCCGGGAGGCGAATGTCGCGGTCGTCCCCGGCGACGCCTTCGGGGCCGACGATCACATGCGCCTGTCCTATGCCACGTCCATGGAAAACCTGGAGAAAGGGATCAACCGGATCGCCCAGGCCCTGGCCCGGCTCAAGCCGGCCAAGCAGGCCAAACGCATCGCCCTGAGCAACGTCATCACCCGGGTGCGCGGTTCGATCCCCACGGACGCCCGGCTGCCGCTCAATCTTCGGGACGGCCTCGTGGCCGAAGCCGAAGCCCGGCTTTCCTCCGACGTCGTCTTCGAATGGACCGCCAACATCGCCGGCGTCATCATCCGCCTCCGGACCAACGTCCGCCACATCTACGAGATGTGGGTGGAAAGCTGGACGCCGGCGCCGGCCGAGGCCGGCATCGAACCCCATGGCATCCTCACCGCCGTCGACGGGATCGTCGGCCGGGAGCCGCGCGCCTTCTATAACACCGAAACGAAGACGGGGGTCGTCGTCAACGTCGATTCCTACGGCCCGGTTCGAAGCCTGGCCCTGGGATTGGCCGGAGACGTCGCCGGTCGCCATTTCGGTTCCCATCTTGTCCGGGGGATGTCGGTGGACGCGGAAGGACGCGGGTTGATTTTGATCGGCCCCGCGGGGACCAAGAAAACCGATCTCTTTTTCGGTCTTCTCCGGGATCCCCGCTTCCGTTTCCATGCCGGAGACATGGTTTTGGTCCGGCCGGCGGGAAAAGCGGTTCAGGCCGACGCGATCGAACGCAAGGCCTACCTACCGACGAATACGGTCGAGTTGTTCGGACGCCTGGCCCCTCTCTTTGACCGGAGCAAATGCGAAAACGTCGTCATCCGGAAAGAGGATTGTCCGAACGCCGAATGCCTCCGAACGGAAGACTGCCGGCTCGACCGCGGAGGACCGTTCTGCTACAAAGCCGCCAAGGACGCCCACGCTCTGCTCGATCCCGAGTGGCTCGGTCCTTCTTCGGCGATTCGCCGGACGCATCTCCGCTGGATTTTCATCCTCCGGAACGATTCGGTTTCGCCGGCGATCGAGGAACTGCGCCTGGAAGACGCCCTTCGGGTTCTTGAACGGGGTGAGACTCCCGGGATCAAAAAAACGGCCGCGGCGGGGCCGCAGCCGTTTTTTAACCCCTATTTTCTCGCTTCCACTGACGAGCGGATCGAACTCGAAAAGGACTTTTTCCGCCGCCTGCTTCCGAACGTCCGGACCTTTTTGTTCAACGCCGGCGCGGCCGGAGTCGACAAGATCAAGGGAACGATCGGCGAATGACCCAGGGTTTTCGGCCGGGGCCGGGCGGCCTAAGAAAGTTTTCTTGTTTCCCGTCCCGAAAGCGCGGGATAAATTACGCCGGGAACATCCGTTCTTCGATCTCTCCGGCCAGGACGTGCAGAAGGTAAAGGTGGATCTCCTGGATCCGGGGCGTCTCCGGCGAGGGCACATCCAGGAGGATATCGGCCAGGGGAGCGCTTTTACCGCCGCTCCAACCCGTGAGAACGATCGTCACCAGACCCTGCTTCTTGGCCGTTTTCAAGGCTTCCAGCACGTTGGGCGAGTTGCCGCTCGTCGTCAAGGCCAGGGCGATGTCGCCTAAATCCCCGAGGGCCTCGATCTGGCGGCTGAAGACGGCGTTATAGGAAACGTCGTTCCCGATGCAGGTCAGGACCGAGGTATCCGTCGACAGGGTCACGGCCCGAAGGGCGGCCCGGGGTTTTAAAAATTTGTTGACCAGTTCGGCGACGAAATGCTGGGCCTCGGCCGCACTGCCTCCGTTGCCGAACGCGAGAATTTTCCGGCCGTTTTTCAAGGCCCCGACGCAGGCCTCAATCGCCCGTTCAAAGACGGCCTCCCTTGTCGCGAAAAACTCATTGAGCAACCGGCTCCATTCCTGCGCGACGCGTTGATGGTCCATGCTTCCTCCTCCTTCAATCCGGGACGGATAAAATCCGCTCCCGGACGGCGTTCACCCATGCTCCTAAATCCCCCGTCCCCGACTCGGGGGCGGAGACCGGCGGATGGAAAACAACCCGGATCGTCCCCTTCCGCGGGATTATTTTTCCCTTCGGCATGAGCTTGAAAGTCCCGCGGATCGACACCGGAACGATCGGAGCGTCCGCGGTCCGGGCCAGGAAAAATCCCCCCCGCCGAAAGGCCTGAAGTTCGCCGGTCCGGCTTCGCGTCCCCTCCGGAAACACCAAAAAAGAATATCCTTTCTCTTTCATCATAACCGCGGCCCGGGCGATGGCCGCCCGGCCGCCGTTCGTCCCGCGCCGGTCGACCGGAACAAAGCCGACATATCGCATGCCGAAACCGACGACGGGGAGGCGGAAAATGGAAGACTTCAGGATGACCCGGACGGGCCGTCGAATCAACATATAAAGAAGGGGACCGTCCAGCAAACTCAAATGATTGGACATGTAGACGAACGGACCGGCGCCCGGAGCCTGATCCCGGCCCTCGACGTCCACCCGAAGTCCGAGAATAATCCGGCTCGCCCGCATTGCCCATTTCCCGAGATTGACGAGAGGCTCCCGAATCCCGAACGGCATGGCCAGGAAGAGCAGCGGAATCAAACAGAGGACAAGAGCGCTATAAAACAGAAGAAGCACCGCCGTCCGGACGATCATGGCGCCGATTATACCCCAATCGACGGCGCTTTAGAAAAACGGCCGGCCCCGCTATTAAAAAGAGGGGAAGCCGCCCGAGGGCCGCCTCCTTACCCGTGAAAGCGGCGCGGGGATAAAGATCCCCCCCGCGCCGCTTCATTAATTGCGAGGAAGAGACGGTTATGATCCGGTGGCCCCGGCGCGGGGACCGCGGATGAACGCGCCGTTGTAATTGACCAGATCATTGTTAAAGTCGGCCGTTGCGCTGATGGAATACAAGCCATTGTCGGGTGTCGCTGAATTGTACGTCCAACTTTCGATGGTCTTATCCCGGCCATACGAGGCAACCAGAAAATCATCCGAAGCCGGGCCGGTTATGCCGTACTGCGTGACGTTGGCTCCCGAATAAATCATGAAAGGCGTTCCCCACTGATCAGAATGCGGCAGAACTTTGAGGTACAGCGGTGAAAGCGCGGTACGCATGGTATTGTCGATCGCACCATTGGCGACAGGCGGAACCGTTTTATCCGTGATATAACCGGCGATAGCGACGGCAATCGTGCTGATGTCTTTCTGGGTCCCGCGAACTTTTGCCTTTTGAAGGGCCGTCATCGCGTTGGGGATGAGCAACGCCGCCAGGATGCCGATGATCGCGACGACGATCAGCAGCTCGATAAGAGTGAAACCTTTCTTTTTGTTAAACATTCTTTCCTCCTACTCACCCGCGGATCATGGCAACGCCTTAACCTCAATTTTCACTCTCTCCAATATTAGCAATTTTTGTACCAATTTTCTCAAGTTCGTATCTTAATGATATTAATACAAATAGAAGAATTCTGCCCATTTCATGTCTTTTATTTCTTGTCCATCTTTGTCATCAATGCCATTATTTGTCGCATTTTGCCGGCGTCCTGGGGCGTTTTTTGAAACGAGGATCAATCGGCAGTGAAAAGCGAGGTGCCGATTATGGGACAGGCGTTTCGCTTGCCCCCAAAAAAAAGCAGCGCGGGGAATCCCCGCGCCGCTTCACAAATCGCAAGGAGATAAAGATTACGAGCCGGTGGCGCCCGCCCGCGGTCCGCGGACAAACGCGCCGTTGTAATTGATCAGATCCTTGTTGAAGTCGGCCGTAGCGCTGATGGAATACAAGCCGTTGTCGGGCGTAGCCGAGTTGTACGTCCAACTTTCGATGGTTTTGTCCCGGCCGTACGAGGCAACCAGAAAATCATCCGAAGCCGGGCCGGTGATGCCGTACTGCGTGACGTTGGCGCCCGTGTAAATCATAAAATTGGTCCCCCACTGATCCGTAGAAGGAAGAACCTTAAGATAGAGGGGCGAAAGCGACGTCTTCACGGTGTTGTCCATCGCGCCGTTGGCGACGAACGGGATGGCCTTGTCCGTGATGTAGTCGGCAATTCCGGTGGCGATCGAGTTGATGTCTTTCTGCGTCCCGCGGACTTTGGCTTTCTGGAGCGCCGTCATCGCATTCGGGATGAGCAGGGCCGCCAGGATGCCGATGATCGCGACGACGATCAACAGCTCGATCAGGGTGAACCCTTTACGATTCTTAAGCATTTGAACCTCCTGCTTCCTGGCGGCTTGCTTGATCCGCCGGAGCTCATTGAGAATTTTGTTCAGCGGGATATTACCTGCAAAATGTGTGCCAAGAAAAAAAAGATCTTAACTATCACTAAATAAATAATATATAATTAAAGCAGAGAGAAAAAAACGGGAAAATGGACCTTTTTTGTCGTCCGGGAGGCAATATTTGTCACTACTCGCTGGGAGGCAAAACGGGGTCGTTCTCGTTCTCCCTTAACTCGGAACCGCGCGGCGGTTTGATTTGATATTTCTTGATCAAATAGCGAAGCGATCGATAACTGACGCCGAGAAGCTCGGCCATGCGGCGCATATTGCCCGCGGCCGTTGATCCCGCCTCTTTAATATAGGCCTTGGCCACCTGGTCCAAATGCATTTCCAGATTGAAGCCCGGCAAAAGCGCAAGCGCTCCTCCCGTCGGAACCATTCCGACGTTGATGATATCCGGCGGAAGGCTCTCCGCGGTGATCGTTTCCCGTTCCTCTACGGCGCACATGCGCTCGATGATGTTTTCGAGCTCGCGGACATTCCCCGGCCAGGAATATTTCACCAGCGCGGCGATGACCTCGGGCGTCAACCGCTTGACCTTCCGGCCCATCCGTTCGCAGTGTTTCTTGAGAAAATGCTGGATCAGGAGGGGAATGTCCTCCGTCCTCTTACGCAGGGCCGGCATGTCGACGGAGATGACGTTCAGGCGGTAAAAAAGCTCCTCCCGGAACTTTCCCTCCTCGATCCGCTTGCGGAGATTCAGGTTCGTCGCGGCGATGATCCGGACGTTCACCGGGATTTCCTCCGTGCCGCCGACCCGGCGGATCGTCCGCTCCTGGAGGACGCGAAAGAGCTTGACCTGAGTCCAGGGCGATGTTTCCCCGACCTCGTCCAGGAAAATCGTCCCGGCGTGAGCCGTTTCGAACATTCCCTTTTTATCCGAGACCGCCCCGGTGAAAGACCCCTTGACATGCCCGAAGAGCTCGCTTTCCAGGAGATTCTCCGGCAGGGCGGCGCAATTGATCGAAACGAAGGCCCGTTCGCGCCGCCGGCTTTTGGCGTGAATCGCCCGGGCGGCCAGCTCTTTTCCGGTCCCGCTTTCCCCGGTGATCAGGACCGTGGAATCGGTGGAGGCCACCTTCTCGATCAAGGTGAAAATCTCCTGCATCGGACGGCTTTTGCCGATCATGTTTTCGAAGCTCGTCTCCGCTCGGAACGTCTGTTTGAGGAGTTTGTTTTCCTCGAGAAGCCGCCGATGCTCGAGGCCGTTGGCCACCAGGACCTTGATCTCCTCGATGTCGAAGGGCTTCATGACGTAATCCATGGCCCCCAGGCGCAAGGCTTCGACGGCTTGTTTGACGCTGCCGTAGGCCGTGATCATGATGACCGGGACCGTGGGCTTTTCCTCCTTGACGCGCCGGAGAATTTCCATCCCGTCGACCTGCGGCATTTTAATGTCGCTGATCAGGAGGTCGAAGTCCTTCTGTTCGATGTCCTCGAAAATGCTGGGCGTCCCGGGGTTCGTGATGACCGCGTACCCTTCCTTCTTCAAAATGACGTTCAACAACTCCACGATCGAGCGTTCGTCATCGACGATGAGAATCGTATTCACGGGCGTCCCGCCGCGGCTCCGGGTTTCTCCACCATGTTGAATTCCCGGTAAGGCAAGGTGATCGTGATGTCCGTCCCGACGTGGGGTTCGGATTGAACTTGGATTTTCCCGGCGTAGCTCTCAAGGATCTGCCGGACGACGGCCATGCCGAGGCCACGGCCTCCGTCGAACCGGGTGTAAAACGGCTCGAACATGCGAGCCTGTTCCGCGGCCGTCATGCCCCGTCCCGTGTCGACGATCCGGATGGAAAGCTCGTTTTTTTTCGGCCGGTGAAAGTCGATCGAAAGACTTCCGCCGTCGGGCATCGCCTTCAATGCGTTCCCGATGAGGTTCCAGAACACCTGCTTGAATTGCCCGGCGCTTCCGAAAAAAGCATACTCCGCGGAGCCATAATTCCCCCCGACCCTGACCCGGTCGGAAAGCTCCCCGCTCATTCGGAGCATCGTCAGCGTTTCGGCCAACGATTCGGTCAGCTTGAACATCGCGTAGGTTTGCTTGCCCGGGCTGGCCAGGCTCAAAAACTGTTCGATGGATTGGGAGACGCGGCGCGACTCCTTGACCACGATGTCCATGAGACGGGTCTGTTCCGCGTTAAGCGAGAGTTCGCCTTGCAGGACCTGGACCGCGCCGGAAATGGCGGCCAGCGGATTGCGGATCTCGTGGGCGACGATGGCCGACGCCCGGCCGGCCGCGGCGTCCCGTTCCCGGATGTTGATCTCCATCTGGGCGGCGTCCAGCGCAGCCCGCGTTTTTCGAAGGCTCGAGGACAGCCGGGAGACCAGGACGGCAATGACGATGTACAGACCCCAGGCCGTGAACACCGTATAGAGCGCCAGCCCGATCCCGGTTTCCGGGGCCTGGTCGGGGCGAAAATAGGGGATCCAGCCGTAGGCCAGACTGTCGGCCAGGGCGCCGAAGACGATCGCCGAAAACGCCGCCGTCATCATCGCCGCCCGGCCTCCCAGGACCAGGCCGGCGGCGATGATTGCAAAGACATACAAAAAATAAAGTTGGCCGCCGATCCCCCCGGAAATATAGACCAGCCCCGTGATCACGCCGAAATCGATCAGAATCTGGGCGTAGGCCTGCCCCCGGAAGTGGGAATCGAACAGGAGCAGCAGGAGGAAAACGACGCCCGTAACGTATTCGCTCAGGATCAACAGGTAGAACGGGGCCAGCGGAAGAAACGAGGCCGTGGCCAATTGGATGACGACGGCCGCGATGAACAGCGAACTGACGACAACGAAGCGCCCGAGAAGAAGCCAACGGACGTTTCGTTTGAGAGTTTTCATCAGATCATTGAATCTGGCCCATCAGACTGAAGATCGGCAGGTACATGGAAATGATGAGGCCGCCGACCATCCCGCCGACGAAAACCATCATGATCGGCTCCAGGACGGACATGAGCATGCCCACCGTGGTTTCGACTTCGCCATCATAGAAGTCGGCCAGCTTGCTGAGCATCTTGTCGAGGGTTCCGGTGGCCTCGCCGACACTGACCATCTGGACCATCATGAAGGGAAACCGGCCGGTGCTCTTGATGGAGTCGGTCAGGCTCCGGCCTTCCGTCACCTGCTTACGGACATCCATCATGCTTTTCTCCAGGATCACATTGCCTGCCGTGGACGACGTGATCTTGATGCTTTCGAGCATCGAAACGCCGCCGCCCAGGAGCGTGCTCAAGGTCCGGGTTATGCGGGAGATCGCGACCTTCGACATCAGCGGGCCGAACAACGGGAGGCGAAGGATGAGCGCGTCGGTCGTCCACCTTCCCCCCTGCGTTTTCCGGTAATACCGGAAGAGGAAAATCGCACCGATAATGCCGAGGACGAGGAACACGATGTATTTCTGGACGAAATTACTCATGCTCATGACAAAGGCGGTAAGCCCCGGCAGCTTCGCTCCCAAGTCGACGAAGATCTGGGCGAAGGTGGGGATGACCTTCCATAACATGAAAATCGCGACGATGACGGAAAACGCCAGGATCGCGACCGGGTAGGTCATCGCCTGCTTGACCTGGCCTTTCAACTTGACCGACCGTTCGATGTAATCGGCCAGCCGTTGGAGCATGGTGTCCAAAGTACCGCTTTGCTCTCCCGAGGCAATCAGGTTGCAGAACAAGTCGTCAAACACTTTCGGAAACTTGCGGAGAGCTTGGTCCATGCTCGACCCCGCTTCGACGTCGGCCCGGACCTGGGAGATGACCCGCTTGAAATAGGCGTTCCGGGTTTGTTCGGCCATGATGTTCAAGCCCTGGATCAAGGGGAGTTCCGCGTCGATCAAAACGGCCATCTGGCGGGCGAAGACGGCCAGCTCCTTCTGCTTGACCTTCTCCCTCTTGAGAAACGGGAGGCCTAATTTCCTCCTGACCGGCGAGACGCTTTCGACCTTGATTTGTTCCCGCTGAAGCAGCCGGGTCAGTTCCTCGGCGTTGGCGGCCACCCGTTGGCCGTTCACGCTGTCGCCGAACTTGTTGGTGCCATTCCAGACGAAAACAGGCATGGGAACTCCTCCGCAATCAGCGCTTGACCGTTACGCCGACACCGGCCGCCCGCCGCTGGATGAGATCCGTCAACTCCTCCGGATTGGAGGTCGCGGACATGGCCGTATCGAGCGTGATGAGTTTCCGGAAATGGAGGTCGCACAGGTTCTGGTTGAACGTCAACATGCCGAACTTTTCCTGGCCGAGCTGCATTTGGGAATAGATCTGGTGGATCTTGTTTTCCCGGATGAGGTTGCGGACGGCCGCGTTCGGAATCAGGATTTCCATGGCCAGGACCCGCCCTTTTCCGTCCGCCCGGGGCAGGAGCGACTGGCACATGACGCCTTCCAGGGTCATCGACAACATGACCCGCGCCTGGGCCTGGTACTGCGGCGGGAAAATATCGATGATCCGGGAAATCGTTTCCGGGGCCGAATTCGTGTGAAGCGTGGAAAAGGTCAGATGCCCCGTTTCGGCGACCCGGAGGGTGGCCTCGACGGTTTCCTGGTCGCGCATTTCGCCGACCAGAACGACGTCGGGGTCTTCCCGGAGCACCGAGCGCAGGGCGTTGTTGTAGGACAGGGTGTCGGCGAGGAGTTCGCGCTGGTTGATGAGGGCTTTCTTCGGGGTGAAAAAGTATTCGATCGGGTCCTCAATCGTGATGATGTGAACGGGTCGTTCGGTGTTGATGTAGTCGATCATGCAGGCCAGGGTCGTCGACTTGCCGCTCCCGGTGGGTCCCGTGATGAGGATCAGGCCCCGGGGGAGAAAACACAGCTGGGCGATACGCGAGGGGATGCCGAGCCGTTGGAAACTCCACATCGTCGGCAGGAAGCGCCGGATGGCCGCGGCCACGCCGCCTTTTTGCATGAAGACATTGACCCGAAAACGGCCCAAGTCTTTCACCCCGAACGAAAAATCGAGCTCCAGCTTCTCCTCGAACAGTTTTTTCTGCTTATCGGTCAGGATGCTGTAAACGAGTTGTTTGGTCTCGGTCGGGGTCAGGGGCGGATGCTCGAGGGATTTCAATTCCCCATAGATGCGAATCCGCGGGGGGATGTACGTCGTCAGGTGCAGGTCGCTGGCGTCGGCGTCGACCGCCAGTTTGAGGAGTTCGTGCATCGAAAGCGGCATCAGGGCCCTCCTAGTCTCGGACGGTCTCGCGAAGGACCTCTTCCGGGGTCGTGATGCCGGCCATGATCTTGATCAGGCCGCTTCGCCGCATCGTGATCATACCGCCCTCCACGGCTTTTTTCTTGATATCCTTGGACTGGGCCCGGAGAAGGATCATCTCCCGGATGGCCGGGTTGAGCTCCATGACCTCGAACAACGCCGTCCGGCCCTTGTAGCCGGTATTGCGACAGATGTCGCAGCCGTGGCCCTGCATAATGGTGACCCTCTCGGCCTCCTCGGGGGTGAAACCCATTTCGGTCAGCGATTTGACGGGAAGCTTCGTCGGCGCGCCGCATTTTTTGCAGACCCGGCGCACCAGCCGCTGGGCCACGACGAGGGCCAGGGAGTCGGCGATGAGGAACGGCTCGATGTTCATGTTCATGAGCCGGTGGACCGTGGCCGCCGAATCGTTCGTGTGGATGGTGGAGAACACCAGATGGCCCGTCAGGGCGGCCTTGATGGCGACGTCGACGGTTTCCTGGTCCCGCATTTCTCCGATCAACATGATGTCCGGGTCCTGGCGGAGAAAGGCACGGAGGGCCGCGGCGAAATTCAAATTGATTTCATCCCGGATGTTAACCTGGTTGATGCCGGGCATGTAGAACTCGACCGGGTCCTCGGCCGTCATGATGTTTTTTTCCATCCCGTTGAGCGTCGAGATGGCCGAATAGAGGGTGTTCGTCTTTCCGCTCCCGGTGGGTCCCGAGACCAGGATGATGCCCCACGGCCGGGCGATCGCCCGCTGGAACGTCGCCAACGACTCGGGTTCGAAGCCGAGCTTGTTCAGGTCGATGTTGAGGTTGTCGCGGTCGAGGATACGGGCGACGATCTTCTCCCCGAAGATCGTCGGGAGGCACGAAATGCGCATGTCGACTTCTTTTTTCCCCGTCTTGTCCAGCCTGGCCCGCATCTTGATCCGGCCGTCCTGGGGCAGGCGTTTTTCGGCGATGTCCATGTTGGACATGATCTTGATCCGCGACGTCAGCGGGTTCTTGAACTTCATCGGGAGGTTCATGGTTTCGTAGAGGATGCCGTCGATCCGGTACCGGATGCGGAAGGACTTTTCATAGGGCTCGAAATGAACGTCGCTCGCGCCCTTCTTGATGGCCTCGACGAAGACGTTGTTGACCAGGGTGATGATCGGCGCCTCGTCCGGTATTTCCTCAAGATCGCCTTCCTCGGGTTCGTCTTTGATCTCCTCGATCTGGTCGATGGCGCTGATTTTCGAATCTTCGGCCAGTTCGATTTCCTCGATGTTTTTCTTGACCCTGAGGGCGTGGCCGGCGCCATAGTATTTGTTGATCGCGTTGAGGATTCCGCTTTCGGAGGCGATGACGGGTTGAATGCTCAACCCCGTCCGGAAACGGATGTCCTCGATGATGTCCAGGTCGGTCGGATCGACCATCGCCAGGGTCAGAAAAGACCGGATGCGGTGGATCGGCATGACTAGGGATTTCTTGGCCGAATCGGCGGTGATCAGGCTGATGACGTCGGGGTAGACCTCAAACTGATCCAGGTCGATGTACGGATATCCGAGTTGCCGGCTCAACCCCTGGGCCATTTCTTCCCCGGTGATGAAATTGAGGGAGACGATGGCCGTGCCCAAGGGGACATCGTGTTTTTTTTGAAAATCCTGGGCGGCCTTGAACTGGTCGGCCGTCAGGACCTTTTCTTTCAGGAGTACTTCGCCGAGTGTTGAGCCCATCTTGACCTTTGAATTACATTTTTATCCGTATTGACAAAAAATGTCAATATTCGCATCTCTTAGCACGAATATTGATGCCGCGTGTGGAACGGCGGCGCAACACTAACGTCCGCGACGTTAGTGTGATGCCGACTGTCTTTGACTGCGGCGCAATTTTTCCATCAAGGTCGCCGGCCTTGAGTGGTGTGTTAATACCCGCATATCTTAGAGAGCGCAAAGTCATATCTCCAATAATAAAGACTTCCTCTTCTACGGTAATTATCATCCTGTCTGCGCCCGGGGTCAATCATCGGGCGGGATCATCGGGATGATAATTATTCCTCCTCCCCCTCCCCTAAGCCGCGACGTCCATGACCGCTTTCGTCGGACCGAAAAGAACACGGTAGATGCAATAAAGACTCAGCTCGAGGATGGCCCCCCAACCGAGTACGATGGAAATCCAGCCCGGGAGAGAAAGCCCTTGACTCATGTCGTCCTCCGGTCGAGCGACGTTTCGGCGGCTCTCATAATCCCTGTGAAAAAAGACGTATAGCACCAGTTCATTTTGATGTCAAAAGGAAACCTCCCCTCCGGGCGATTACTCGAATTATTTTTTCAAAATCGGCAAGAACGGAAATTTCTCTCGTCATGGAGATAAGTTGACCCTAGCAATTTTTGAGTCACCATAAAGTTTTCCGAGTTCATATTTTGCTTTACATTACAAGGATTTTTTTTTACAATTGGGATGGTTAACCTAAGACGGTGTCCTTATTGATACGGCAATCAATGCTGTCAACAAGGAAGGGGAAAGCGCAATGAAAAATCGCCCTTCTCTCCGTTCGCCTGGCTCAATTCGACAATGCCTTCCGCCGATATGATAAAAATCCTGCTTTTCCAGCCGCTCCAGGCGTCCGCCGTAAAAGCCGGGCTCCTGAACGGGCCCAGGAAATTCTATTAGGAGGAACCATGGCCGACAAGAAACCGTCCGATGAGAGCAACCGCCCCGGATTGAGTCCTGCCCCACGGGAGAACCGAACGAACAAAGTCCGGCGCGAAGCCGACCGCCGAATCACGGGCCACAGTATTATTTCTACCGAGAGCCGGATGGGCGATCGCCGCAAACACGACCGTCGTGTTATTCTCGTATCTAAACATTTTAATTTCGTCCGGTTTTTAAAAGAAAAAGGATTGTATCCGTATGAAAAAGCCTACGACCAACCTGACGGCGCCGAAGTCATCTATCAGGGGAGAAACATCATCAACCTGGCTTCGGTCGATTATTTCAATTTCGCCCAGAATCATGAGATCAAAAAAGCGGCGTGCGCAGCAATCAACAAGTACGGGGCCGGCGGTTTTTCCTCGAAATTTTCCTTGGGCAATCTCGCTGTCCACATGGAATTGGAAGAGGAACTGGCCGGATTCATGGGCAAGGAAAGCGTCCTGATCTTCAATTCCGGCTACTTGGCCAACCTGGCCATGATCATCTCCCTGCTGCCTAAGAACGCCACCATTTTCCTCGACCAGAAATGCCATTTGAGTCTCCACCACGCCTGCATGCTTTCTCAAAAAAAATTTTACCGTTACGCCAACAACGATACAGAGAACTTGGAAAGGCTTCTGCAAAGACACAAAGACGATCCCGAAAAATGGATCGTCACCTTGGGCGTTTTCAGCTCCAACGGCATCCTGGCAAAACTGGACGAAATCGCCGTCCTGGCGAGAAAATACAAGGCCCGAATTTTCATCGACGACGCCCACGGGGTTGGGGTCTACGGTTCCAGAATGCGCGGGGCCGCCGACCATTTCAACGTGTTGGATGAAATGGACCTGATCATGTGTCCGTTCCAAATGGCCTTCGGCAACATCGGCGCCTTCGTCGTGGGGAAACAGTACCTGCTTCAAACCGCCCACACGGAGATCTGGCCGTACATGTTCACGTATAACATTCCGCCGGTCAATGCCGCCAGCATCCTGAAAGCCCTCGAAATATTGAGGCACACCGGGGTGCAACTTCAGAAAAAGCTCTGGCAGAACGTGAAGTATGTCCGCGATAAATTATTGTCGATCGGCTACGAAATATTGAACCCAGAAGGGCACATCATTCCTATTCTGATCGGCGACGACGTGAAAGTATGCGAATTCGCTCAAATGATGTTCAATCACGGCGTTTGGGTGCAGCCGTTCGTTTATCCGGCCGTCCCCAAGGGCAAAGCCACGGTTCGCGTGACCTGCACGGTCGGTCATAACGCTAAAGAACTGGATCAATCGGTTAAAGTATTTGCCGAGGCCTATCGCTGGCTCAAGGCAAATTGAAATCATGCCGTTCATATCGCTATTGTCGGCCTCTCTTTGCCTGATCGTTGGTTTTTTTGTCTATTCAAAGGGGAAAGAAAAGCCGGTCAATCGCCATTTTCTAATCATTAACATTTTCATATTCATCTGGAACAGCGGGGATTTCATTGTTCCCCTGTTCGGTGATCATATCACCCAAGGCCTGTTCTACGACCGTTTCTCCCAAGTGGGAGGCATTTTAATCACCCCCTGGTTCATCATTTTTATAAGAACTCTGACGGGCCACCGTCTAAAAGAGATTTCCAAATTAATATCGTTCCGCCTCTTCGCAATCCTGGCCGTCGGACTCCTTTGCCTGCTCCCCACCCCTTTGCTTATTAAGGAAATCGAGGTTCTTCCGTTCAAAGAAGTCCCGGGAATTTTTCTATTCGTGGAAATTGGCGCCTTTGTGACTAACATCATATTCGGCCTGGGACATGTGCTGAAAGCCAGAAAAACGGCAAGTCCCGCCCAAAAAATCCGCCTGTCTTATTTCGTCACGGCCATTTTAGTCGGGATTTTATGCGCGATCGCCTGGTTTGTCGTCATCTCTTTCCTTCCCGGGCTTTCAACGAATTTTATCTACGCCTTTGAAGTCACCTACGTTCTTCTGACCGCATATGCCATCCTGCGATACAAGCTGATGAACATCGACATCATCTTCAAGCGGACGGTGGTCTATACGGTCCTGAGCACGTTCGTCATCGGCGCGTACGTGGCGATCATTCTGGCCTTTGAAGTCCTCTCCCGGTCGATCACGGGATATTCCTCACTGGCCGTAAAAATTGTCGCGGCGTTCATCATCACGGCGACGTTCCAACCCATGCGGACCCTCATCGATAAATCCATCGACAAGGCGTTTTTCCGGGGGAAATACGATTACCAGGAAGCCCTGGCCCAATTCGCCCGATCCCTCGGCTCCGTTCTGGACCTCCGGGAGCTGGTCAACCTGATCGTCTCCATCGGGGGAATATTGCGGGCCAAGAACCTGGCCTTCATGCTGCGGGATGAACAACTCGGGCGATACAAGGTCAAGTCGTCCACCGGCTTGACGCCGGAAGCCCAAGCGGTGGGTTTCGACGATTTCAGCGACCTGATCCGGCTGTTGAACGCGGTTAAAAAAGTGGTCCCGGCGAAAGAGGTCGAACGTTGGCAGGCGTCGGGAATGTACCCCAACCTCAGAGGGGAGTTGGATATCCTCCGGGCGGAGGTCATCATTCCCGTCTTCGTCAAGAACGAATTGAACGGCATCTTGTTTGTGGGGGAGAAACTCTCCGAAGAAAGTTATGACCGCAACGATTTCAACCTGTTGGCCACCCTCGCAGACGAGGCCGGGATCGCCTTCGAGAATGCGAAGCTCTATGGCGACATCAAACGCACGTACTTTGAAACCGTCCAGGCCTTGGCCCAGGCCATCGAAGCCAGCGACGAATATACCCGCGGGCATTCGGACCGGGTCACGAAAATCGCCGTAGAGATCGCCAAGCAGCTCGAGTTGAGCCGGGACAAGATCGATACCCTGAAATTCGCCGGGATCCTTCACGACATCGGCAAAATCGGCGTCATCAAGGAGGTCCTGCACAAGCCCGGAAAATTGAGCGACCTCGAGTTCGCCCTGATCAAGATGCATCCCAAGTTGGGCGAGGAAATCATCAAGCCGGTGGCGTTTTTGGAAAAGGTCCGGCCGATCATCCGGCACCATCATGAACGGTTCGACGGCAACGGATACCCGGACGGCCTGCACGGGGATTTCATTCCCTTCATGTCGCGCATCCTCGCCGTGGCCGATACGTACGACGCCATGACCAGCCATCGCCCCTACCGCAGCGCCTTGAGCGCGGACATCGCCCGGGCGGAAATCAAAAAATGCTCCGGGACGCAATTCGATCCGGTCGTTGTTCAGGCGTTCCTGGAAATCGCCGGGGCGACGCTTTGATTTGGACCGATTTCGGGCCCCGGACGGCCATCCCTTTCTGAAAGAAAAGCACGCCCAATCAAAAAATCCTTTAGCTCTTTTGGCCCGGGCTAAGATCCGGTATCGGCTGCCCGTTCGTGAACACGGGGGTAGTATTTTTTCGCCTTTTATCTAGGAAAGCGTATTCTTGATTTTGATTTCTAGCCCGGTTTTTCGTCGGTTCGAGGCCGCCCTTCGAACAGGTCACGCTCGCGATGGCCGAGGAGAGAAAGAGTCTGTGATTTTTCGGCCGGTGGCGGCCGCTTCAGACTGATTCGAGCTCGGACATGAGTTCGGCAATAAGCTCCTTGACCGTAACGATCTTATTGATCCGGTAGGCGTTCTGGCCGCAGAAGATCAGACCGTTATCGACATCCCCCTTGTAGGAATTGACGAGGGCCAGGGCGATGCAGTACTTGGCCTCGGCGACCTTGCAGACGGTCAGACAGCGGTAATCGCACTTGATCTGGAGCTTGTCCACGACATCGAGCTTTTTCAGGAATTTATTCCGGATGGCCCGCCCGGGCATTCCGACGGGGCTCTTGATAATGACGATATCCTCTTCTTTGGCGTCAAGGTAGCTTTGCTTAAATTCTCGGGAGACGCCGCATTCCTCGGTGCACACGAAGCGGGTGGCCATCTGGACCCCGGAAGCCCCCAAGGACAGCATCCGGGCGATATCCGCGCCCGTATACACTCCGCCGCCGGCGATGACCGGGATTTTTTTCCTAAAGCGGTCCTCGAACGGTTTGACGGCTTCCAGGATTTCCGGGATGAGTTTTTCCAGGGAGTAGTCGTCGATATTCCGGAGCTGTTCCAGGGAGAATCCCAGGTGTCCTCCCGCCAAAGGACCTTCCAGAATCAGGGCGTCGGCCGTCCGGGCGAAACGTTTTTCCCACGATCTCAGAATCAATTCGGCGACCCGTCCGGAACTGACGATGGGAACGAGGTTGATCGACGGGTCCTCGACGAGGCCGGGCAGCTTGGCCGGCAGACCGGCCCCATACACGATCATTTTGATGCCTTCCCGAACCGCGGTCAGGATCAAGTCGTCCACGTTGCTGAGTACGCCCATAAAATTGACGGCCAGGTGGCCGTTCGTCATGCTTTTAGCTTTTCGGATCTCCAGTTCCAGGGCTTCCCGGGATGCTTTTTCGTATTCGTTCTTGGAGGCTTCGGGATCGCCCAGGCCGATACTGGAGATGGTGCCGACAGCCCCTTCCCGGGCGACGGCCCCGGCCAGGGAAGAGAGCGAGACCCGCACGCCCATCCCGCCCTGGACGATGGGGATGTCGGCGGTGATACTGCCTATTTCAAGCTTGGGAATTTTCATCTCCGCCTCTAAATTTTTTTTACGACCAGGCAGGCGTTGCCCCCGCCGAAACCGAACGAATTGCTCATGGCCGCCTCAAGATGAAGGAATTCCGCGCCGGCGGTCACGTAATCCAAGGGGCACTCCGGATCACGCTCCTCGAAATTGATCGTCGGCGGAATCCGGCCCGTGGTCACACTCATCACCGTGGCCGCAAATTCCACGGCGCCGGCCGCCGCCAGAAGGTGTCCGATCATCGACTTAATGGAGCTGATTTTTAGGCGCAGCGCATGCTCGCCGAAGACCTTCAGGACAGCCGCGCTCTCGATTTTATCGTTCATGGGCGTCGAAGTTCCGTGGGCGTTGATATAGCCGATAGCGCCCGGCTCCAGACCCGCGTCCTTGAGAGCCGCTTTCATGACTCTCATCATGCCGTCGCCCTCGGGCTCCGGAGCGGTGAAATGAAAGGCATCGGCCGTGTTTCCATAGCCCGCAAGCTCGGCCAGGATCCGGGCTTTGCGCCGGCGGGCATGTTCGAGCGTTTCCAGCACGAGGACGGCCGCTCCTTCGCCCATGACGAACCCATCCCGGTTCTTGTCGAACGGACGGCTGGCTTTCTCGACACAGCTATTGCGGGTCGACATCGACCGTGTGCCGCAAAATCCGGCGAAGGGAAGCGGGCTGATACTGGCCTCCGACCCTCCAGCCAGCATAATGTCCGCATCGCCCCGTTGCAAAATGCGGAAAGCGTCGCCGATGGCGTTGGTCCCGGTAGAGCAGGCCACGGAAGGAGCGGATAAAGGCCCTTTGAGCCCGTGTTTGATGGAGACCATGCAGGCGGCGGTATTGATCAGACTCTTGGAGACGATGAACGGGCCCAGGGATTTCGGTCCTCTATCGCGGAGGAGCCCGAAGCCTTCTTCAAGCGCCTCGGCCCCGCCGATCCCCGACCCGATGATGACCCCGGCCCGATTTTGGTCGAACGGGAAGCCGTCCAACCCGGCGTCCCGGACGGCCAAGGCCGCGGAGGCCAAGGCGAAATGGGTGAAACGGTCCAAACGGCTGATGGTTTTTTCCTCGATCCAGTTTTCAGGGCGGAAGTCCTTGACCTCGGCGGCCATCTGGGATCGATATTCCGAAGGATCGAAGTGCGTGATCCGGCCGATCCCGTTGCGGCCCTGGAGCAGGGCGTCCCAGAAAGCGTTCACTCCGATTCCGATCGGACTGACGACGCCGATCCCGGTGACGACGACTCGAAGCTCCCGCTTTGCTTTTCCGAAGTAGTTTGTTTCTTCCGATTCTTTCATTCCGATGACTCGCGATTCTTTCGATCGGTCATCGAGAGGCGTTCGAAGAATGGAAGTTGGGCCGCTCGTCGAGCCCAAAGATTTCGGAATTGGAGGCGGGTCATTATCGTTTTAAGAGGGGCAGGCCAGCGGAACTTACCAGGCCCGTCTTGATTCGAAATAAAATTGTATCGTTGTTTCCGCCTCGCTTAGAGACCGAGCAAGATCAAAACGCCGGCAGCGATGGCCAGGACCTCCATGATCGCCGGGAAACCGCTAAAGTTCAATTTGAGCACCGGAATCAGCCCGGTCAAAATGAGCCAGAGGCCCAATAAGAGCATTCCCACACTCTTTGTCACCTTGATTTTGGCCATTTTTTCACTCCTTGAAAAAAGTACCTAATGCCCCGGGGCGCCCTTCGTCCCCTTTTTCGGCAGAATATCATGACAAAATGGCTTTAGCAAGCGAGCTTTTCGGTAGGAGCTAACCGCAGCCCAATCGTAGGGAGACCGAAAGCGGGAATCCATCGCCTTTTGTTCAGGCCGGCGGGGTTTTTCGCCCAAAGAACCTCTTCTTGGCCCCCCCGGGGATTTCTTGACATCGCCGCCCACCCGGCAGTAGCATCCCCTCATGATCAGGAGGGGATATTCGTCGCGCCGCGGAAAAAGGAAAATCCCTACGACGCTTCCGGCCTCCGGCCGAAGGGAGGCTGGAGCGCGGTTTCATCGACTTCGCGCGCGACTGATGCTTCCTTCATGAGCAACCGTGGTTTACTAAAGGACAGGGTTCACAAAGGAGCGGTGAAGCTTGGCCGGAGGTTGTCGCTGCGAAAGCCGGCGGCCTACGTGGGGGCTTCCCTTGGCGCGCTCGTTCTCGTCGTCGCGGTGTTCATCCTTGTGTTCGGTGATGCGATCCTCAACCGCTATGGCAAAGAGAAGGCGGAGCGAGCGTTTGCCGAAGCGTATCCTGGGTCCGTGTTGCGAATCGGCGAACTGGATTACTCGGTGGGCGCCAATCGCCTGGTCGCTCAATCCGCCACGCTGAGCGCAACCGACGCGACGCTCAAGGTCGGCCGGATTTCGCTGACGGGCGTTCGCTGGGCGCAGTTTCTTTGGGGAACGGCTGCGCTGGCTGACGTTCTCGCCAAGGCCAGCCTCGATGCGACGAATCTCGATATAGAATTCCCCCTGGCGCGCTACGGGATCCGCTGCGCGCGGCTGCGAGCATCGGGGCCGGGTTCAGAACTGACCGCCGAAGGGACCGAGCTGCGGTCGTTGGTCGGAGACGAAGCATTCTTCGCCGCGCACGATTTTCGAACGACGCGGTTTCATGTGGTCGTACCTGAGTGCAGAGTGTCGGGCCTGGCATATGGCGAATTGCTCCAGGGAAAGTCGTACCGAGCCAAGTCGATCCACTTTTCCCGGCCCTCCTTCGAGGCGTTGGTCAATAGCGACAAGCCGCCGGCGTTCGGGAAGCGTCCGCTCATGGTGCACGAGGCGCTGGCCTCCATCCGGCGACCGCTGCAGGTTGACAGCCTCAGCGTCACCAACGGCCACATCAGCTACTGCGAGAGGCCGGTTGTTGGAGCCGCCCCCGGGATCCTGACGTTCGGGGCAGTGAGTTTGTCCGTCGAGGGAATCGCAAACCGAGGCGGCGCGACCGCCGCCGTCCAACTCCGGGCGCAGGGCGACCTCATGAATGCCGGAACGATGAAGGTGCAGATGTCGATTCCGATCACCTCCCCGGACTTCTCGCTCCACTATTCCGGTTCGCTCGGCGCGATGGACTTGTCCCGCCTTAGCGCGTTTCTTGACATTGTGGACCACATCCGGATCAAGTCCGGCAGCGCCCAAGAGGCGGCATTCGAAATCGACGTGACCGCCGGCCGCGCTCGCGGCCGTGTGCACGCGGTTTACAAAGATTTAACGATCGCCGTTCTTGACAACCAAACCGGAGCCGAAAAGGGATTCGCCTCGTTCTTGGCGAACCTGTTTAAAATCCGAAATTCCAACGCTACGAATGTGTCGGGCGCGACAAAGGAAAGTCAAGTCAATTACACAAGAAAACCCCAAGATACGTTTCTGGGATTTGCCTGGGCCGCCCTGCGGAGCGGTGTCCTGGATGTCATCGGCCATTGACGGCCGCCGTGATCATCAACAAAAATCTGCGGCAAGCCCAGGAAACCAGGTTTCCGAATAAGGTCGAACGTCAACTCCGGGGGAATTTCGTCGTTTTCTAGCTTTTAACACCTTCCGGTGCTTTCGGCGGGGAGGCTTTCTTTTCCGCCTTTACCTTTTTTTCCTTGCCTTCTTCGGGAGCTTTCTTAGGCTTCTCGCCTTTACCGCCTTCTTTTTCTTTCTTGGGGGCCGCTTCTATCTGAGGGGGTGCTGCCTTTTCGGCCTTTATCTTCGCCATTTCTTCCGTTCTCTTTTCGTGGTCGTCAATCAGCCTCAGTCTTTTATTTATGGCCTTGATATCCGCCTTCCATTTTCTGGCGATCGTATCTTTTTCGGCCTTGGGAGACTTGATCCCTTTCCCGGACAAGAAAGCCAGCCGATCTTTGAGTTTTTGCTCAAAATGCGCCTTTTGCCGCATTTGTATCTGCTTCCGCTTCATTTCCATTTCTTTCTCCTTTACGATTTAGGCGTTGTTCTCCGGCCGATCATAGATTATACAGATTTTCTTCCCTCTCGGCCGAGAATTGCAAACAGTATGTATATCAGGGTTTTCGTCAAAAAGCCATCGCATTTTTAGAGGTCCATTGGAACTGCCTCGCAGACTTTTCGGTCATTAAAAATGGATCGGCCCTTTAATAAATTGCGAATCGAAATTCGATACTCTTTTAGCATTGAGTTATCAAAAAAGCTTACAATTCTTTTCGCCCAAGCTAAGATCCGGCTTCTGCTGGAGCAAATCCGGAAGATTTTTCAGATAGAGCGAATATCGGCTGCCAATTCGTAAACACGGGGAGCGGAAATCGATCGTCTTTTGTCTAGGGAGGCGGGGTTTTTCGCCCAAAGAACCTCTTCTTGGCCGCCCCGAGGATTTCTTGACATCTCCGCCCACCCGGCTATATATTCCCAGCAGTGTCGAAGACAACGACGGTTTTATTATATGCATCTCTGACCGGTTTTTCTTTGATTCTCGGAGTCATCATAGGAACCAGCCTTAAAATCAGCCAAAAAATTATCGCGGCCATAATGGCTTTCGGTTCCGGCGTTTTAATATGCGCCTTAACTTTCGGGCTGATGGAGGAAGCCTTCAAACATGGAGGGTTTGATGCGATCATTATCGGATTTTTATTGGGAGGCCTGGTTTTCATCTCCGGGGATGTCCTGATTCACCGAATCGGCGGAAGAAACCATAAACACAAGGCGCATTTTAAGTCGACAAGAGAAACGAACGGCAAGGCCATCGTCCTGGGCTCTCTTCTTGACGGGGTCCCTGAATCGATAGCTTTAGGCGTTGCTCTTCTTAGCAAAAATGGAATTGGGTTGTTAATGCTTGTTGCGATTTTTCTGTCGAACCTTCCCGAAAGTCTATCCTCCATAGACGATCTGCAAAGAGAGGGCTTATCCAGACACCGCATATATCTGTCCTGGTCAATCGTCAGCATCTGTGTCGCATCGAGTGTCGTTTTGAGTTTCCTGTTCCTGGAAAAGCTGGATCTCAATTCGCTCGGCATCATCGAGTCTTTTGCGTCCGGGGCGATCCTGGCCATGCTTGCAGACAGCATGATG
>JAPKZG010000011.1 GCA_026393895.1 Candidatus Aminicenantota bacterium | reverse complement strand
GCCGTAGAAAATCTGTTCCCAAGTCCCGAAATCGAGTTTTCCGTCCGTCACTGCGACGACGACTTCCCGGCCCATGACCTGCCGTTTGAGATGAGCGTCGGCGTTGTCCTCGAAACCGTTATGGCGATAGGACTTGACCGGTTCGTGGGGGGCGAGCTTTTCGAGCCAGACTTCGAAGTCGTGGTGCAGGCCGCTTTCGTCGTCGTTGATAAAAACGGACGAGGTGATGTGCATGGAATTGACCAGGCACAAGCCTTCGCGGATCCCGCTTCCCGCAAGACAGGCGTCGACCTGCGGAGTGATGTTGACGAACCCGCGGCGGCTTGGGATTTCGAAAAACAATTCTTTGCGGAAGGATTTCATGCTGTTCATCCCTTACCGGCTCGGTGCCGGCGGCGCTTGCCCTGGCTCCCAAGGGTCGCCGAGGACTGTCCTCTCGAATAACAGCCGGGCGTAGTGTTCCGCTGTCTGTTTCGAGAGGAGCCGCCCTGGCTCAGCAGGGAAAAACCTCCCTGCTTCGCGTAGGACTGCGCCGCTCATTTCCCGATTCCCTTGACGAATATGCGTTTGCGGCGGCGCTTGAGGCGGCGGGCGGAGGCCGCGATTTCGTTCGATGCCCGGACGATTCCGGCCCTTTCGGATTCCTCGAGGGCCCGGCCGGCATACCGGAGGTCGTAGTGGCGGTCGGCCAGTCCCGCGATCGGTATTAATTCCGGGTGGGCGGCGCCGAGTTCCCCGGCGTATTCGGAGGCCGTCTGGGAGGGGCGGCGGGGAAACCCGGCCCGGCCGAGACGGTTGAGGAGCGTTTCATAGAAATCCTCCGGCTTTTTCCGGGACGGTTTCCAGGCGTGGCGCGGCCCCCGGGATTTCCACTTCAAGAAGAGGAGAACGGCCGCGGCCAACGCGGTCAGGCCGATGAGGATCGAAACGAACGCGTCCGCGATTTTCCGGACGAGGTTGTAGATGAAATTTCTCTGGGTGTATGTGTCGTAACCGACGACGTAGCGGTACCAGCGGAATTGGAGGGCTTCAAATTGCTGGTTCAGTGCGGTCCAGACGCGGGCGATTAAGGAGACCGGTCCTTTTTGAGTGAAATCGGGCGGCGTCGGGTCGAAGGTCGTCCAGCCGGCTTCCGGTAGATACACCTCGACCCAGGCGTGGGCGTCGCTCTGCCGGATGTCGAAAAAATTGCCGTAGGCGTTCCATTCCGTGCTGAGGAAGCCGACGGCCAGGCGCGAGGGAATTCCCAGGTGGCGGAGCATCAGGCACATGGCCGTGGCGAAGTACTCGCAATTGCCGGCCTTCGATTCGAAAAGAAACCCGTCGATGTCCTGGCGGCCGTAAGCCACGGCCAGGGAATACGAATAGCCGTCGCGGAGGCGGGTCGCGACGGCGGCGGCTTTGGCCCGGGGGGATTCGGCCCGGCCGGCGAATTGGACGGCCAGGCGTCGCATCCTTTCGTTCGGGCCGGGGAGTTGAAGGAAGTACGTTTGGAGCAAATCTTCGTACTTCTCGATCGACCGGGAAAAATCGGGCTCAGGGCCCTGCGACAAAACCCGGTACCGGGTTCCTTCGGGGTATGCGCCGGGAAAGTAGGCCGTGTCGGTGAAATCAAAAAAGGATCCCGGAAAATTCGTCTCAATCGCCCCGGGCGCGCCGGCGAAAAAAACGAGGTTCGTGTTCAGGAGCGGGTAGATGACGAAATTTTCCTCCCGGGAAGGTTTTTGGGGGTCATATTCCGGGCCGTAAATCATTCCTTTTTCCCGCCTCATCCAGGCCATCGTCCGGCGGGATTGAATCGTCCGGCCCGACATTTGGTAGGAAAAACTGACGCGTGATTTCTGCCAGCGGCGACCGTCAAAATAGTCAAAGGCCGCGCCGCGGACACGAAGGAAGTCGGGCGGCGAGGTCGTCTCCGCGCCGGCTAGCGTGACGCGCATGACCCGGGCCGTGTTTTTACGAATCGGGCCGAGATATCCCAGCTCGACCTGTTCGGACATGCCCGAAAAGTTCCGCATCGAGAGCTGAAAACGGGTCAGTCCCGTGCTGGCCAGGAGCTGCTGCATCCGGGCGCTGTAAGGGCGGGGGAGGGCGATGAAGGCGCCGGCGGCCAGCATCGTCGCCGTCCCCATGACGGCGGCGAGCGACCTGCCCCAGTCCGGCCGGCGCGGCCGCGGGCGGGGGTCCCGCCGGTCGATCATCCAGGCTCCCGCGGATAGGAAGAAGGCAAGGAAGAAAATAAAATACCAGAGGCTCAAGGCCTGGCCGGAGGCGAGAAAGAAGATGAGAAAGGCCGCCGTCAGAAGTTGGGCGGGTGCTCGGCCGGTTTTCGGATTGAAGAGAAGATAAGCCAGGATGAACAAAACCAGCCGGGACACGGCCCAGAGCGACCCGGCCCAGGGGAGGTCGACGAAGAGAAAGAACAGCAAGTAGAGGGAGGCGAAAAGGTCGAAGGCAAGGCGGGGAAGGGGATATCGCTTTTTCCGGTCACAGAGCCAGGCGAAAGGAAAAAGCGCCGCGTAGCCAAGGAGGACCAGCGGGTTGAGTTCCTCGATTAAAAACATCGACGCGAAGGCGATCATGACGGTCAGATAGGCAAAGGGCGAGAGGGGATCCTCCTCCGGGAAGGCGCGGGATTTTATCTTCGGTAGCGGCTTTTCGAAGCGCTCGACGGTCTTGCCCCGGCCGAGAAGGGCCAGGGTTTTGAATATCAAGCCGAGATGGATGAGGCCGTGGCCGAAGGCGACCGTCGCCTCCGGTGTTCGGAGCCGGACGTCGGCCCCGGCGTCGATGAAATACTTGGCCAGGGACGCGGCTTCCGCTATTTGCCGCTCCGAGTCCGGGCCTTCGGCGTCCTCGACCGTGATCGTGATCCGGTTGCCGACCTGTTCGGCGTATTCCTTGATGAGAGGTTTTCCGGTTTTGGCCGTCAGTTTCCAGTTGATGAGTCGGGCGTCCTCGCCGTTCCCGTATTCCCGGAGACCGTAAAAATCCTCGCCCGCGCCCCGTCGCGGCAGCGAGATCTCCTCGGCCCGGACCGCGGGCGACGCCTGGCGGCCGAAGATTTCGAAGACGCGCGGGAAAACGAGGCCGACGAGCCCGGTGACCCGCCGCCGTCTTCGGAACAAGCCGAAGGGGTAATCGCTTTCCAGCCATATGTCCCCGATTTCGTTCAAGCCTCGCCGGGGAAGTACTGCGGGAATGGCGACGGCGTTTTCCTCCCCTTTGTTCAAGACGGCGAGAGACGCTTCCCGGTTCGGCGACCGGAGTTTCAGGAAATGAGCCGGTCCGCCCGTTTCTTTTTTCAGGAAGACGACCAGCGGAAATTCCGTATCCACGAAAACCTGTTCGGGAAAAACGGCCCGGGCGCCGATGTTCCTCAAATTCCGGCCGCACCACCACCAGGCGGCGATCAAGATCGACCAGAGCATGCCGTCGATCAGGTAAAGGAGGTTCGCTCCACTCGTGGCCGCGCCGAACAGGGCCAGGGCGGTGGCGAGAAGGAGACGGACGCCAAAGTGCGTCAGCATGGGCCGGGGCCGCAGTGTCCCGTCTCTCCAGAAGACAATGATATGGAACGTATGAGACGGGACACTAGAGGGGGATGGGCACGCGCTCGAGAACGCCGTGAATGATGGTGTCCGATTCGTGGATGCGCAGCAGGCCGAAGGACTGGGATTCGATGACGATGCGGTGGGTCAGAACGGGTGCGGCGACGCGTTTGATGTCGTCGGGAAGGACGTGGTCGCGCCCGTAAGTCAGAGCGTGGGCCTGGGAGGCCCGTCGGAGAAGAAGGGAGCCGCGCGGACTGACGCCGAGTTTGATCCCCTTCGTTTTGCGCGTTTCGGCCGCCAGGGCGACTATATAGCCGAGGAGCGCGTCGTCGACCCGGATGCCGTCGACCTGATCCTGGAGGGCGCTGACTTCGGCCGGACTGAGGACCGGGTCGAGCCGGGAGGCCAGCTGGTAGAGATCGTGCCCGCGGATGATTTCCTTTTCGTTTTCGGCGGACGGATACCCGATTTTCACCCGGAGCAGAAAACGGTCGAGCTGGGCTTCGGGAAGCGGGAAGGTGCCGTGATACTCGATGGGATTCTGAGTGGCGATGATCATGAACGGGTCGGGCAGGGGATAGGTTCCGCCGTCGACCGTGACCTGGAGATCGTTCATCGCCTCCAGAAGGGCGCTCTGGGTTTTGGGGGTCGTCCGGTTGATTTCGTCGGCCAGGATGATGTGGCTGAAGATCGGGCCCGGTTTGAAGGAAAACGTGCTTTCCCGGGGGTTGAAAATCGACATTCCCAAAAGGTCGGAAGGAAGGAGATCGTTGGTGAATTGGATCCGGCGGAAGGAGGATTCGATCGACCGGGCCAGGGCCACGCCCAGAAGAGTCTTGCCGATGCCGGGGACGTCTTCGATCAGAAGGTGGCCGCGGGCGAGAAGGGCGACGACGACCAGCCGGACGACCTCGGGGTCGCCGACGAAAACCTTCCGGATGTTCCCGATCAGGGCATCGATTTTCTTCATGAACTCCATTATAATCCTTTTAATAGGGCTGGTCATGCCTTGCCTCCGGCGGTCCCAGGGGATAAGATGAGGGGGATGAATCTTTCCGGCGGGATGAAGGCAATCATTCTGTTGATGTTTCTTTCCGCCGTTTTTCCGGGAACGGCATCAGTGCAGACTTCGGTTGTCGATTTGCTGCCCGAGCCCGAAGGGTGGATGATTTCGGAACCGCCGCAAAAATACCTTCCCGAGACGCTTTTCGAATACATCGACGGGGCCGCGGAAAATTTCCTGAGCTACGACTTCGTTGAACTCGCCCTGGGCCGGTATCGGGGAGCCGGCGGGGCGGAGATGACTGTGGAAATTTACGACATGGGCGCCCCCGACAACGCCTTCGGCATCTACGGGTCGGAACGGTACCCCGACAGCCGGTTTCTCCCCATCGGGGTCCAGGGCTATATCGAGGACGGCGTGCTCAATTTCTTCGCCGGCCGGTTTTATGTCAAACTCCTCGCCTACCCGGCCGGGACGGAAACCGAGGCGGCGCTGAAATTATTCGCCGCCGAAATCCTCAAGGGAATCCCCGAGCCCGGCGCTTTTCCGCTCCCGGTCCGGGCTTTCCCGAAAGACTGGCTTGTCGAAAACAGCGAGAAATTCATTCTCCGGGATTTCCTCGGACTGGCATTTTTATCCCGGGGTTTTATCGCTTCCTACCGTCCGGCCGAAGCGGCGGATTTCGAGGCGTTCATCATCGAAGCGGAAAACGAAGCCGGGGCGCGGCGAATGTTTGAGGCCATAATCGGCCGTTTCTCCGGGACCGGGCCGACCGTCGCCCGCCCGGACGCCGTCGTCCGGTTGAAAGACCCTTATCTGGCGAATATTCTGATTGTCCCGGAGGGGCGGTTTCTCTGCGGAGCGACGAAGATCAAGGACGGAGCGGAGAAGGCGGGGGAAAAAATCGTCCTCGAAACGGCGAAATCGCTCGGGGGGAAATGATTCCCGGATTCCGCCGGGTTGTTTATTTGCCCAGGAATTTCTTCAGGCGTTCGTATTCCGAAAGCAGGACCCGGTAGGCGGCTTTCGCGTCTTCGATCTTGGATTCCGCGCCCGATTTTTCGATGGTCCAGGCGGCGGCCTGGAGTCCGGGAAGGCTCAAATTGGCCGAAGCCCCCTTCAGGTAGTGCCCGATTTCGCGCACGGCTTTCGCATCCCCGTTGGCCAACGCTTCCGCCAGGGCGGGTGATTTCTCGGCAAACTCTTCGTGATAGATGGTCAATAATTCTTCGAGGAACGATTCGTCGTCGCCGACGCGTTCCAGAGCTTCGGCCCGGTTGAGCGGAGGGCTCTCTTCATTTTTGTTCGGGAGCACGGGGAGTTCCTTTCTTCTTATTATCCTTGCTTTCCTTATCTTTGATCTGGCCGGCGTCTTTGGGAGTCTTGAGTTCCGCACATAGCCCGACTCGATTGCGCCCGGCCTGTTTGGCCTTGTAGAGCGCGCCGTCGCTTTCTTTGATCATGCGATCGCTGTTGGGACGGCGGAAACATTCCGAGGACGCGCAGCCCAAGGACAGAGACAGGTTCAGCGATTCGCCTTCGAT
This sequence comes from Candidatus Aminicenantota bacterium, assembly GCA_026393895.1. Lineage (GTDB taxonomy): Bacteria > Acidobacteriota > Aminicenantia > Aminicenantales > UBA4085 > JAAZPG01. Next base: position 16,400 of record JAPKZG010000011.1, on the reverse strand, counting down.
CCGGATTTTGATCTTCTCGACCGCCGACCGTAACCGCTCGGCGACGACGGCCACATGGTAGAGGCTGCAGTTGGGCAAAACGATCAGGAATTCGTCCCCGCCGTAGCGACCGACCTTGTCGTAGGGCCGGATGTTCTTTTCGAGAATGGCGGTGACTTTGCTCAAAACCTTGTCACCGACCTGATGGCCGTACGTGTCGTTGATTTTTTTGAAATAATCCACATCGATCAGGATCAGACTGAGCGAATATTCCCCCCCTCGGTCGCAATGGGCCATCTCGTCCTCGAGGAAACGGAGGATCGTCGCCCGGTTCCAAATGCCGGTCAAACTATCCCGGGTCGCCAGTTCGAACAGGCGTTTCTGGGATTCGAGCAGCTTGTCTTCCAGGGCGATGATCCGGCCCCCTGTTTGAAGCCGGGCCCGCAGTTCAGCGAAATTCACCGGCTTGGTCATGAAATCGTCGGCCCCCGCTTCCAACCCGTCGATGATGTCCTTGGTGCTGTCGCGGGACGTCAGAAGGATGATGTAGGTGTACCCGGGCTTGTTGAGTGCCCGGATCCTGCGGCAAAGCTCGGGCCCTTCGGCGCCGGGCATCATCCAATCGAGAAGGGCCAGACGGGTAGTGGGACCGCGGAGGACCTCCCACGCCTGGTTGCCGTTTTTAGCGATGGCGACTTCGTATCCCCAGGACTTGAGGTTCCTCTCCAGGATGCGGCCGGAGATCGGATCGTCTTCCGCGATCAGGATCGATGGCAGCGTCGCCATGTATTTGTGATCCTCAAGAATAAATAACCACTCGGGGAAAACCTTGTCGAGATCCCTTGTTTGTGGACACAACGTCAATCATTATATCCAAGACGCCGTCAAGGTCAATGCTCTCGGGGGGTGATATTGGGGGGGTGAGGGAAAGGGCTTTACCTGAATCCCCGAAGGCCTTAAAATACACCCATGAACAAAGACAATAAGGCCATGACGATCGCGGCCTGGATCGTGGCCGCGGCGGTCATCGGCGTTGTCTTCAAGTCGACGAAAGCCGTTCTCTTCCCGCTGTTTTTAGCACTGTTCATTTACTTCATCCTGGCGCCCGTCCAGGACCTGCTGATGAAAATCAAGCTCTCCCGGAATCTCTCCCTGGTCCTGATCATCCTCATCACCTTCGTCATCCTCTACCTGATGGCCCTTCTTTTTTATTCCAGCGGCAAGTCCTTCGCCGCGGACCTGCCCGACTACGGGAACAAATTGAAGGAAATAGTCGACAAGCTGAAAAACTCCGTCGAACTTCCGGGCGGGGGGACGTTCGACCCCCTGGCCTGGGCCGATAGCTTGGACATCACCAAGATCGGCACGTTCGTCCTGAATTCGTTGGGGACGTTCGTTTCCTTCCTGTCGACGATTTTCCTGGTCCTGATCTTCCTGATTTTCATGCTGGCCGGCCGGGGCAAGCTGAACGATAAGATCCGCCGGTTTTCCCCCAATAGCCGGCATTCCGCCCGGATCATCGAGGTTGTCGAGCACATCGACCGCCAAGTCCAGAAATACCTGGCCCTCAAGACCGTCATCAGCCTCGCGTCGGGGCTGATCGCCATGGCGATCATCATGGCCTTCGGCGTCCGCTACGCCATCCTCTGGGGGTTCATCACCTTCATTTTGAACTACATCCCCAATATCGGTTCCTTCATCGCCAAAATCCTGCCGTTTGGTTTCGCGATCCTCCAGCTCGGCCGTTTCTGGCCGGCCGTCTGGATGTTGGCGATCCTGATCGTAACGGATGCGATCACGGGGATGATCATCGAGCCCCGGATCATGGGCAAAGGACTGGGGCTGAGTCCGCTGGCTATCCTCATCGCCCTGTTTTTCTGGGGCTGGCTGTGGGGGATTCCCGGGATGATCCTGGCGGTTCCGATCATGGTGGTGATGAAGATCATCGCCTCGAACTTCCCGTCGATGAGGTGGCTCGAAGGCCTGCTGAGCAAGTAGTCGGGGCGGCAGCCGGTCAGGATTTGAAGAGAAACGTTTCCGGCGTCAGGGCTTTGATCCGTTTTCCGAAGAAACTCTTGAGGGCGTTTTCCGCCGCCTTTTGCTCGGCGACCTTGCGCGAAGGCCCCTTGGCCTTGCCCAGGGCGGTCTTGTTGACGACGACCTCGACGACGAATTCCTTGCGGTGATCGGGACCCGTGACGGTCACCGTTTTGTACTGCGGCGCGGGGAGTTCCTCCTTCTGAAGGAATTCCTGGAGGGCGGATTTATAATTATTGATTTCGAGGCCTTGTTTTTTGATTTTGGAGTACGACCCTTCGAGAAGTTTTTCGTAAACCGCCCGGGCGGCCTCGAATCCTCCGTCGATGTAAATCGCGCCGACCAAAGCCTCGAACGATCCGGCCAGGATCGTGCTCTTTTTCCGGCCGCCGCTCTTTTCCTCGCCCTTCCCCAGATGGATCACCTCATCCAGCTTGATCTGCCGAGCGTATTCGGCCAGGGCGATGGTGCTGGCGGCGGACGATTTGAACTTGGAAAGGTCGCCCTCGGTGGCGTCCGGATACATCCTGTAGAAGAAATCGGCCGCGATCAATCCGACGACCGAATCGCCGAGAAACTCGAGGCGCTCATTGTCCCCGGGGAGGTCCTGCGTCTCGTAGGCGTGGGAACTGTGGGTCAGGGCCCGTTGGAAGAGTGACTGGTCCTTGAAGCGGTAATTCAGCCGCTTTTCCATGGAATGGTCGTGGCCTTTGGGTTTGATGAAAAATTTTTTCAGCATGTCACATCCGAAAAGACGGTTCGGCCGCCGACGATCGTCATCACGGGCGCGCCGCGGAGTATCCATCCGTCGAAAGGCGTGTTGCGGCCCAGCGAGGCAAACCGCGTCGCGTCTACCGTGACGGCCCGTTCGAGGTCCAGGAGGGTCAAATCCGCGTCCGCCCCGGAAGAAAGCCGTCCCTTGCCGGGCAGCCTTAAAATTTCCGCCGGCCGGAAAGACCACATCGTGACGAATTGAAGCAGGGAGATAAGGCCCGGACGTACCAGCCGGTCCAGGAGGAGCGAAACCGCCGTCTCCAGGCCGACGATTCCGAAGGGGGCGTCCCGCAACCCGGCGGCTTTTTCCGCGGCGGTGTGCGGGGCGTGATCGGTGGCGAAGACGTCCGCGTCTCCGCGCCGGACGGCTTCGATCAGGGCGGACACGTCGTCGGATCGGCGAAGCGGCGGGTTCATCTTGAAATTAGGTCCGCCCGCTTCCACCTCGTTTTCCGAAAGAAGAAGATGATGGGGCGTGACTTCGGCGGTGACGGACAGGCCGCGCCGTTTGGCCTCGCCGACCAGACGGGCCGCGCCCCTAGTGCTGAGATGAGCGATGTGAACGCGGCTCCCCAGCGCTTCGGAAAGAGCGATGTCCCGGGCGACGATCGTGTTCTCGGCCGAGGCCGGAATACCGGGGAGATTCAGCCGCTGGGAAACGGACCCTTCATTGACGACCCCGTTTTTGAAGATCGCCCGGTCTTCGCAATGGTCGATGACCAGGGTGTTCAAGGCCCGGGCGGCTTTCATCACCCGGCGCATGAGCGAAGCGTCCTGGATGCACCGGCCGTCGTCGGAGAAGGCGACCGCGCCGGCTTTGAGGAGGGCGTCGAAGTCGACCGGCTCTTCGCCCTGCAGGCCGCGGCTCAGGGCGGCGATGGGGAAGACATGGACGTCGGCTTCGGCGGCCGCTTTTAGAATATAAGCCGTCACTTCCGGGGCATCGTTGACCGGGGCGGTGTTGGGCATGGCGCAGATCGAGGTGAACCCGCCGCGAGCGGCGGCCCGGGCGCCTGTCCGGATCGTCTCTTTGTGCGTCTGGCCCGGTTCCCGGAGATGGACGTGCATGTCGATGAAACCGGGGGCGACGACCAGTCCGGAGGCGTCGATCACTTCCGCTCCGGCGGCTCTGATCCGGCCGCCGACGGCCGCGATCCGCCCGCCGTCCAGGAGAACGTCGCCGACGGCATCGGTTCGGGAGCGGGGATCGATCAGCCGGCCGTTTCGGATCAGGCGTTTCACGGGGCTCGGTTTCTCCTCCGGCGGTCGGGCCGTCAGCGCTTCCGCTGAAGGGAGATCGGCTCGGTGATCAGGACGTCGTCCCGCTCGTCGATTTCTTTGAGATCGACCTGGACGGTTTCGCGCCGGGAGGTGGGCAGGACTTTCCCTACGTAGTCCGCCCGGATGGGCAGTTCGCGGTGGCCGCGGTCGATCAGGACGAGAAGCTGGATGCTCTTGGGGCGGCCGAGGTCGAACAGCCCTTCCATCGCCGCCCGGATCGTCCGGCCCGTGAAGAGGACGTCGTCAACCAGGATGATGTCTTTCTTTTCGATAGTGAAAGGAATCTTCGATTTTGAAACCGTCGCCCGGGTGGCGGACGCGGAGTAATCGTCCCGGTAGCGGGTGATGTCGATGATCCCGACGGGGATGTCCACATTTTCCATGTCCTTGACGACCTTGGCGATTCGCTTGGCGACGGAGACGCCACGGGTCGGGATCCCGATGATTACCAAATTGTTCAGGTTACGGTTCCGTTCGAGGATTTCCGTGCCCATGCGGTAGATGACGCGCTTGATTTTGGCCGCGTCCATCACGCTGGCTTTGACTTTACTGATCATTTCAATCTCCTGACGCTGCCTGTTATACCATAAGAAAAATCAAAGGCCAAACCGCCGAAACAGCCGCCGGGCCGCGGCGATGTCGGCCCGGATGCCCTCCGCGAGGGCCTTCGGCCCACGGAAAGCGCACTCGTCCCGGAGCCGGCCGACAAACAAAAGGCGGACATAGGAACCGTAGAGGAGGGGGGAGGCGTCCAGGACGTGGGTTTCCACGGCCGGTTCGGCCGCCCCGAACGTGGGCCTTCGGCCGACGTTCGTCACGGAATTCCAGGTTTTTCTTTTTCGGATCAGGCGGGTGGCGAACACTCCGGGTGGAAGGATTTCGTTGGGAGATTCGAGGTTGGCCGTCGGAAAACCCAGCGTGCGCCCGCGGCCGGCGCCGGAGACGACTTCGCCCTCGATTTCGTAAGGACGGCCGAGAAGACGGGCGACTTCCTCGACGTTTCCGGCGGTGAGGGCGGCGCGGATGCGGCTGCTGCTGATGGGTTTGCCGCCATCGATCAAATGGGGGACGACGACCTGGATCGCCCGGAGGCGCTGGTCCAGCGTCTGAATCATCAGGATTTCATCGGGACTGAAAATCTTTTCGGGATGGGGGGCGAATGTTAAAAAGGAAACGGGCAGGCCGGCCGCGTCGGCTTCCCGCACGAGACGGCGGATGATCCGCCGGTGGCCGCGATGAAAGCCGTCGAAATTACCGACGGCCAGGGCGCAGCCGCGCTTCGGCGAAGGGATCGAATCCAGCGTTCGGTAAATGCGCACCGGTTCAGAGTTTGACGGCCTCGGATTTTTCGAGGAATTGCATTTTGAGTTCTTGCAGGACGAATTCCAGGAATTTCTCCTCATCGGGCTCCAGGCGTCCCTTGGTCCGGTCGGCCAGCAGGTCGAGAAGATCGATCAGGCGGCGGGCCTGCGGGAGGTCGGTTTCGAGTTCGCCTTTATTAGGGTCGACGAGGAGACCGAGCTTAATCTTGGCCGGGATGTAGAGAAGGGCGACGATTGAACCGAAATCCAGGGGCGGGAGGAAGGTTTTGCCCTTTTCGGCGCCGTTCGGTTCGTGTTGGTCGTGTTCGGACATGGGATTTCACTCCTGAAATAAACGGGGAAAAATATAATAAACCGACCGCCGGGCAAATTCAAGCGCAAATGGGATTTGCCGGGTTTATTGCTCTTCGGGTTCTTTGAAGTATTCGAGCGGTTTTTGCAGGAAATATTTCATTTCGATTTTCGAAATGTGCCTTTTGCGGACCAACGCTTCTAAAAGCGCGGAAAGCTTCAAACCGCCCAGTTCGGCATTTTGTTCGACCTCGTCAAAGGTCAGACCTGATGCCGCCAGATCCAGGACATCCAAAACTTTTTGCTCGTCTCGCGCCGTAATCTTATCGCTCATCGGCTTCCCCTCTCATCCTTTTCCGGGCAGTTATATTGATAAAATTACAAGTAGAAATCGTCTTGACGTAAAAACGGCAACAAGAAAAAACCACCCGTCTCCGGACTGTGGACACCAAAAATTCCCTTAATCTGAAAAGTAGTTTATCCAAACGGAGGGGAAAGTCAACCTGAATTTTTCATAATTCCTTCCGGCCGACACCGATCTCGGCTAACATAGGGCCTTCCCTTTAAGGTTCCAATGATCGATTCCAAGCAAGCCCGCCGAAAATTCCAGCAACTGACCGACATCATCGCCCGGCGCTCAAACCTTCCTTGACGCGTCCCGGGCTCTCCATTAGACTCCTTAACGATGGCCGAACGGAATGATCGAGGCGACAACACGATCGCCCCGGGCTGCGCCGTGGAGCCTGAATACCCTCTGGAACAGGAGGAAAAAATGGGCAAGGGAACAGGAAAAAGAATTATTCTGTCGGCGCTTTCCGCTTTCTTCCTCGCCTCGATGGCGCCGGCGCCGCTCCCCGCCGGCGGCGATGATGCCTGGCGGCAAGAACTTCTGAAAGAAAGAGCCCTGAAGGACGTTGAATTCAAGACCTCGGTCACTTCGCCCATGGCCGGCCGCGAGCGCCTGACGATCCCGGCCGGGGAAAAAAGCTTCGTCATGGTCCTCCGCGGCGAAGTGAGTATCTCGGCTCAAGCCGGGGAAGGAGCGGTTTTTTCGCTGCTGTTCCGCCGGGGGGAGTGGTTTTGGGACGACGCTGCGCCCGGGATCGAGTGCCGCTCGGAAGTCGCGAGCGTTGCTACAAAAAACGAAGCCCTTCCCGCGGGATGTCTCCTCCGCGTCGGGGACTTGAATCTCGCTGCTTATCCTGGCTCCAAGGCCCTGGCCCTGATCGTCTTCGACCCGAAGCGGCCGCAGCAAGTCGAATTCGAGCATCTTCTCTATTTTCCTCCGGATCCCCGTTATGCGGTGAAGGCCCGTCTGGAGAGATTCCCGGAGCCGCCGCAAATGAAAGTGACGACCACGCGCAAGCTGGAGAAGACGTTTTATCGCTTCGGCCGCGTCCATTTCCGGCTGGAAGGGAAGGAATTGTCCCTCGCCGCCCTGAAGTCGAGCCTGGAAGGCCCTGATTCCGGGTACCTCTTCATCCCGTTCAAAGACGCGACGAACGGCGATGAGACCTACGAGGTCGGGCGCTTCATCGACATGCCGGAGCCGTCGGAAAGCGAATTCATCCTGGATTTCAACCGCTGCTACAACCCGCTATGCAACTACTCGCCCGCATATAACTGCCCGATGCCGCCCCTGGAAAATATTCTGAAAGTCGGCGTCCCGGCCGGGGAAAAAACGTATCCGCACTGAGGAAATCGGGGACAGGTACTGAATTCTAATCCAAGGAATCAATTTAGGAGAGGAACTTACGAGAATTCGGTACCTGTCCCCGATTTCTTCAGGCGTGACAATACGCAAATTAGCAGGTAGACTTCTCAAATGATCGATTCATCCCAATCCGGCCGAAGGTTCCAGCAACTGACCGACATCCTCGCCCAGCTGCGCGGCCCGGACGGCTGTCCCTGGGACAGACAGCAGGACGTCGGAACCTTGAAGGAGTATTTTCTGGAGGAAGTCTACGAGGCGGTCGACGCCCTGGACAGGAACGATTCCCGGGCCGTGGCCGAGGAACTGGGCGACGTCTTAATGGAAATCGTTTTTCTCTCCCGTCTTTTCGAGGAGCGGGGCGAGTTTTCTGTCGCCGACGCGCTTTCGGAAATCAACTCGAAAATGATCCGGCGCCATCCGCATGTATTCGGCGAAGAGAAGCTCGAGACTTCTGACGACGTAAAAAGCGCCTGGATCCTCCGCAAGAAGGAAGAAAAGAAGCGCGCGTCTCATTTTGAGGGCGTTCCCGCGACCGCGCCGGCCCTTCAGGCGGCCTTTGAAATCGGGAAAAGAGCGGCCGCCTTCGGCTTCGACTGGCCCGACGCGGCCGGGGCCCTGGCCAAGGTGCAAGAGGAGCTTGGGGAATTGAATCAGGCCGTCGCCGACGGCGATGACGCCAAACAGGCCGAGGAAATGGGGGACTGTTTATTCGCCCTCGCCTGCGCCGCCCGGCTTCTCCGGATTCACCCGGAAACCGCCCTGCGGCGGGCCAACGCCAAGTTCATCGAAAGGTTCGCGGCCCTGGAAAACCGGCTTCAGGAGAACGGCAAACCGTTAGGTCACGCGTCGCTTGACGAAATGGAAGAGGCCTGGCAGGCCCTCAAAAAGAATCGCGGCTAGCGGCGATAGTGAGGAAGCCTGGCGCGAGCAAAAAAGCAATTTGGACTTAGCGAAAAAATTGCCGGAAAAAACAATATCAAAATCAGCGAAATGCTTTTTCCATTGCCGAGCGGATGGAGTCTTCTTTCATTGAAATATATCGATGAATAGAAGATAGATTCTTATGACCCATGGCATTTGAAACCAGAACCGGGTCTTTTGTGGCGCGATAAAGACGTGTGGCAAACCCGGAACGGAATGAATGCAGCGTGAGATTTTGTCTCAATCCTGCGGCTTTTTTCCAGTAATCAAAGCGCATCTGAGCTTCTCGGGAACTGAGACTTCGCGAAGGATCGCGTCCGGGGAATAGAAATGGGGAATGTAAGGATGCTTTACGGGTTGCGCTCTGGATAAGATATTGCTTCAATATTTTCCGTAATTTGTTTGGAAAAGATTTATATTCTCCGCCGGTTGTTTTGGTTTTGCAAAACCAAACCCGGTTTTTAGGGAAATCGAGGTCATCAATCCGCAGGGATAGAGCTTCGTTTCGGCGAACTCCGGAAAAGGCATAAAAAGCGAAAAGCGCTTCGTCTCGCCGGGCAACGAAGGAGATGTCCTTCTTGATTGTATTGAATAATCGGGCAAGCTCTTCTTCCGAAATAGCGGGGATCGGCCTATTCTCGGTTTTAGCGAGGCGGAGATCAATGGCCGGATTTCTTGATATCCTTCCGGTTGAGAGTGCCCAGGAAAAGAACGTTTTTATCACGCTTCGGATTTGATTCATCGAAGGCCCGGAACGAGGGATCGTTTGGGGATAGCCTTTCTCCAGGCGGATTATGGCTTGAGCAAGAATACGATCAGATACCTGCCGGATATTCAGGTTTCCGATCAATTCCTCAAGTAAAGCGAGCTTTCCGGCATAGCTTTCTAGCGTTGAGATTGCTCGACCTGATCCTTTCAAGCTGTGGAGAAAATCCCGAGACGCAGAGGAAATTTTTTGTTTTTTCATTGCGGGCTTGAGTTTTAGGATCACGAAAACAATATTTTATACCCAAAATACCATTATTTTCGAAGATTTGATTTGTTTTGATATCAAAAATGTATGAGTTAATCCGCAGAAGTTTGAATTTAGCGGTCATTTTCGAAAATATTTAAAAATTGTGATTTTCGTGAGCAATAAATTGTTGAATATTATAGCGTTACATAGCTATCAGAAAAGAATGCCGGTTCAATGTCGCAAATCGATTTTCGAAAGAATTTAAAATCGTCTTATCTTCTTTAATATCATATTGATGATAAAATACTCGATTTGCGTAATCGATGTATCTATATAGATATGAGGTACTTCCCAGTCATGTTTTTCTGAGCAGTCATTTTATAAACGGGGAGTCATATATTAACGACTCCCCTTACTAATCCTGGATTGTTCCGTCCTTCATCAGACGGAATAAAGCCATTTTTGCATTTGGACCCCTGTAGGGATTTCCTTCAATGGTGTTATTTTGAATATTGGTCAGTCGCTTCTGAAATCCCGTTTCCTTGACCCGTAAAATAAAGATATCGCCAACAACAGCTGTATCATCTTGTGTGCCAACCAATCTTGCACAGTCAAGTCCATATATTGTATAAAACCCATATTCTTCACTGTCTGCAATTGGTTCTTCAAACTCACCAACCAATAAATTATACTTATCAGCCCCTACTTCTAAAAAAACAACCGCGCTCGATGGTCCTTGAAGAATAATACCAACTGTTTCGTCTACCGATGCCCAATTTGTAATTACCGGACGAGTATAAAAGACCTGAATCGTGTAGTAAGCAAAAACAGGATCGGGTCTTGTCGTTAAATTATCACATGATACCAACATCATAGACATCATCAACAATACCAATAACATCTTTTTCATTTTTCTCACCTCCTTTCGTTTTACTTCCCAGTCATCATTTTCTGAGCAGTCATTTTATAAACGGGGAGTCATATATTAACGACTCCCCTTACTAATCCTGGATTGTTCCGTCCTTCATCAGACGAAATAAAGCCATTTTTGCATTTGGACCCCTGTAGGGATTTCCTTCAATGGTGTTATTTTGAATATTGGTCAGTTGTTTCTTAAATCCCGTTTCCTTAACCCGTAAAACAAAGATATCGCCAACAACAGCTGTATCACTTTGTGTGCCGACCTCTCTTGCCCAGTCCAATCCGTATATTGTATAAAACCCATACTCTTCACTATCTGCAATTGGCTCTTCAAACTCACCAACTAAATTATACTTATCAGTTCCTACTTTTAAACCAACAGCCACACTCGATGTTCCTTGAAGAAGGATACAAACTGATGTATCTACCGATGCCCAATCTGTGATTACCGGACGAGTATAAAAGACCTGAATCGTGTAGTAAGCAAAAACAGGATCAGGTCTTGCCGGGAAACTATCACATGATACCAACATCATAGACATCATCAACAATACCAATAACATCTTTTTCATTTTTCTCACCTCCTTACTTCCCAGTCATCATTTTCTGAGCAGTCATTTTATTTTGCTCTTATGTTTGGGAGGATTCAATTGACGGAGTGGAGCGCTTGTTCGAGGTGATGGCCGAAGATTTTGAAATACTTTCCAGGCGCCGTCGTGTTTTTTCAATATATAAGTTTGATTATTCGTCTCCCGATATGGATAGTCCCAAGCCTGTTGATGAATATCCCACCAGCGGAGATACCAGTATTCCGTGGTATGAACGACACACTCTTCCCGCCCGATCCGGTGAATCTTGATCCGTAGAAGCCGCTTCGTAGATGGATTTAACGGGTTATTTATCACCCGACCGCGGGCTTTATGGCGCTGTAGAAGTATCATGATTTCTTTCATGGCCGGGCTTTGCGGGTAGAACCACTTCACCAGTTCTTCTTGGATAATATTCGGCAAAGCGGCGTAAGCCCGGAATTCGGCATCAATGCTTTCGGCCACGACCCGCTCGAGATAGGATTTCAAATTCACGGCGTTCGCGGCGGAAAAAAGTTCAGAATCTCCGGCAATATCTCTGATCAGCAAACAATATCCGGCGAGATTCGGGTAATTTTCGTCTTGCGCGACCCCATAGAGGTCAAGTTTTGATCTATGGATCAAAACGGGGGCGTATTTCATCGGTTTTCCGGGACATAAATAAAACCATCTTAATTTGTTTTCTATCTCAAATTTCAATTGCGCGGCCCGGGCTTTCGAAATCGAATCGAATTCAGGATCCGTGGGGGAGGATCCCTGGAGCCGTGCAAAACAGGACCGGAAAAAGCGCCACTGGGCCGCGTTCGGCCTATTCACCAGAGTATTTGTTGTTAAGAGTTCGGCGAAAAAAGTCTGTAAGTCATCATTGAATTTATGGATTTCTTTTAAGCTCAGGTATTCCATCCTTAAATTCCAATCAATAAATCCAATTGGAGTATAACATGCTGATAATTCAGGTGTTAAGTGGACATCGTTTTAAACGAATCCCATATTTATGGTGAGGACTAACATGAACCCCTCAGCCGCTAAAAGATATGCCTAATAGGCAGGAGAAGTCAAATGCCGAAATGCTTCATGACCGGAATGGAAATCCAACTGGAAGATGCTTTTATCCTCGATAGACGGGAAGCACACCAGGCGTTAAGAGACCTGCGGGGGAAATTGAAAGCGCTGGAACATCTGGTTGCCGAATTAGGACAGTACGAAAGGGTAGAGATGCCTGATCAAAGGAATGGGAAGACATTCACGAGGCTTGATTCTCGCCTGGTGTGTCAAGACATCGCTCAGGCGCTTTCGGCCATCTGGCCGGAGAAAAAGTTATTCGTTAGTTGGCCGGAATGGAAGGCGCGCCGCGAAGCATTCTTCCGGGCCTTGAGAAAGCCCGAAAAAGGCGATGAAAGCGAACATGACCCCCCTAGAGAGGTTGCTCATCATGAACCCGATGCCTAATTCGCTGGCAATTTTCGGTTATGCACCAAAAGCCGCTGATTTTGCCTTGCGCAAAGTTTTGAAGTTCCGGGATTGCCGGGGGCCGGTTTTGATCATCGATTATCAAGGCCGTGCGGCTGCGGTTCTGGATAAAACCAATATGATGAACCTGAATCATCGGCCCGTTTTCTGGTATGACCTGGCCGATCGCCTTCATCCGATCCATCTCTTTCATCTCGACCGTTCGGATTGTTTCCGCCCTCTGATACGAGATTTGTTGAAAATGATCAGTCGGGTAAAATCAACCTCTTTTTCGGAAAAAGTCCTTGATTGGGCGGCGGAAGCAGCCTACCAGATGAGCAATAACGGCACGGTCACCCTGGGGGCCATGCTGAAATCATTTTCCAGTCCGGCCATCCGTCGTTGGTTTCTTGATACTCAACCCGATCCAACTGAATTGAATTGCCTGATGGATCTTTTGCAGTGGGCTCTCCGATACCCGCTCGTTTACGCGGTTTCCGAAGGAACTAATCGCCGGGATCTTCTTGAAAATATTAAACGTCCAGACACAACCTGGATCGAGATCCGTTCCGAATATTTCGAAAAGTATGAACGGGGACTGGTGACGGTCCTGGTGGAGACGGCGGTTAAAGATGCTTTATGGGCTTTGCAGCCGACTCATGCAAGCCCCGCGCCTACCGAAATAATCACGGTTGTTCACTTTTTCCCGTCGAGAGGATTACACGTCGGAGTTCCCGATTGGATCAAGGATACTTCTCCCTGGGTTCGACATATCGGCGTGCATTCGCTGGAATCCGCCCGGACACTCGACGAATTGGCTATCGACTGGTCAATAAAAGCCGGACAAATTTGGATCCTGGGCGGCTTTAAAATCCCGATGGGCGAGGTTCATCGTAAATGGCTGGAGAGCGGCGAAATCGAACAGGTCAACGGACTTGCCGAGAATTTCATGTTGATTCGCAACACCAGCGATCATAACCGCCTTGTCGTTAAAATCGCACCCAGCCGGAGTGAAACACAGGAAGCCATCCGGCAACGCCATAAGGCGGCCAAGGAATTGAAGCTAACAAACATCCGGCAATATTCCACGGCGATTTCTCTTTGTGACGCGACATCAATGGAGAATGAAGGATTATACGAAAAGCTGTGTTCCGTTGAAGGGCTTCGCTTAGGCTGGTTCAAAGTCTGGGGCGGAAAGAAGGATTCGCACGGGATAGACAACCAAACGATCGGCATGTTCGAAGAAAATCTCGCTTCTGAATTGAAAAAGCTCTCCGATGAGCTTCTCTCGAGAATCTATCGAAGCCGGCCGCTTCGGCGGGTGCTCATCCCCAAAGACGACGGAGGGACCAGACCGTTGGGCCTTCCATGTGTGCGTGATCGGGTCGTCCAGTCGGCTTGTCTGATTTTGTTGGATCAGATTTTTGACCCAACGTTCAGCCACTTCAGTTTTGGTTTTCGCAATCAACGTAGCGCTCATCAAGCGATCGCCCTGACTCGGAGCATGATCAAGGGGGGAGGAAATTGGGCTGTGATTGCCGATATAAAAAAGTGTTTTGACACTCTTGATCATGACGTATTATTGAACCTTGTCGCGGCAAAAATCCATGACCCGTCCATCATCGATTTGATTCAAAAATGGTTGACGATTGAAGTTCTCGATTTTTATGAATTCATCCCTTCGGATGTCGGCGTTCCGCAGGGAGAATCGCTTTCTCCTTTTCTAGCAAACGTCTACCTTGATCCCCTCGACAAGCATTTTGAGCGCATGGGAATCCGGTTCGTGCGATATGCCGACGATATTTCCATCATCACCAGTACTGAGGAAGAGGCGGTCAAGGCCCTGGGCATCATGAGCGACTTTTTAAACAATCCCTTGCACCTCGGTCTTTTACCGGCAAAAACGAATTATGTACCCGTCAAGGACGGCTTTGGGTTTCTCGGGTTCACTCTTTTTAATGATCGAATTGAAATTCAGGAGAAAAAGCTCGAAAAGGCGGTTGAAGCGATGCGCGATCAAATGAAGATTCTCGGTGCCGGGGACTCAACCCTACAGAAGCGGTCGGACTCTTTAGTCCGCCTCAATATGATTGTGCGTGGGTTCCGTAACTATTTCTTCCTGCCGGGGGAAGAGAAGATCGCCGGACAATTGAATTATCTGGACGGACGCTGCGAGCAGATGGCGCATCAATACCTGCCGGCCCAGATCAGGGATGATCCGGCATGGGTTTGCAGGGAAAGATTTTATTCCTCCGGGAGTTCCCAAGCATGGGGAGATGCCGTGGTCAATAACGTTCTGAATGCGACAACCGGCGCCTATGGGACAATAGGAAGAGAACGGGTTCCCCATCCTTGGGGATACGATGATCAAGAAGTTGTCGATAGTCCGCCGCTTAAACGCTTGCTCACTGTTTCCGAAAAAGATGAAAAAGAGATAGCGATTAAAAACCGTTTGAGTAAAACGATTATTGATCGGGAATCAAGACTTTACGTTCTCACGCATGGAGGCTATATCACAATGGACGGCGAAGAAATCATCGTTAGAAAAAACAAGATCGAAATCTTCAGGAAACGGCTGGCCGACCTTGATATGCTGTTCCTGCAAGGGTTTGCGATGAATATTTCGGTCAGTCTCCAGTTGAAATTGGCGGGCTTGGACATTCCGGTGGTATTTGCGCCTCCGACTGGCGCTCCCTTGGCTATCCTGAATCCGATCCAAAGCACGAAATCGTTTTTAAGGGGGCAACAGGTTCTCCGGCGGGACGATCCCGATATCGTGACTGCCGGGTTGAAAATGCTTTCGGCCAAAGTGGGGAATCAAGCCGCCATCCTGCGTTATTTTGCCAAATATCGAAAAAAAACCGCGCCGGAGATCGGCGATTCTTTCAGCAAGGCCGCTGAAGAAATCAACGAAATGGGGGACAGAATCAAGGAAATAGACCCGGCGAGCGCTATTGCAAGGACAATAGGGATGGGTTATGAGGGACGGGCGGCGTCTTTGTATTGGAAGTGTCTCTCGAAACTGGTGCCGCCGGGATTCGCCTTTGAAGGGCGTGTTACACTTCGTGCTTTCGATATCGTCAATCAATGTCTTAATTATGTTTACGGAATAATGTACGGAGAAGTCTGGCGCGCGCTCGTCAAGGTCGGACTTGATCCATACTTCGGTATCATCCATGGTTCGGAAAGAAATCAAGGAAGCCTTGTTTTCGATCTGATTGAGGAGTTTCGCGCCCCGTTCGGCGACCGGCTGATTTTCGGGCTTTTAGGCCGGGGATTCAAACCGAAGATAGGATCACAAGGCTTTATTAAAACTTCCTTTAAACGGCAAATTGCCTTGAGATTTTCAAGGCTGTGGTCGAAAAAAATCGTATGGCGTTCGAAGTCGCTTGCGCCGGTCGAAATCATCGAGCGGCAGGCCGTGGACCTCGTAAAGCTTGTCAAACGGGAAGGGAACTATCATCCTTATCGAATGAGATGGTGAGAAAAATATTCTTGTTCTTTAGGGGCGCCGACCATCATAAGAATCGCGGTAAGCGGCTGAAGCCGCCCCGCCCTCAGGAGTTTGAAGCGGCCGCGGCGGTTTTCTGCTGTTTCCGGTAGACCAACTCGGCTTTGATGAAATCATCCAGGCCGCCGTCGAGGACCGCGTCCGTATTACCCGTCTCCATCCGCGTCCGCATGTCCTTGATCATCCGGTAGGGGTGGAGAACGTAGGACCGGATCTGGTTGCCCCAGGCGATCTCGGTCTTGGCGTCTTCGAGCTTGTCGATTTTTTCCCGCTTCCGGCGCTGCTCGAGTTCGTACAGGCGGGATTTGAGGACCTTCATCGCCGCCGCCTTGTTTTTGTGCTGGGAGCGCTCGTTCTGGCACTGGGTGATGATTCCGGTCGGGATATGGGTGATGCGGACGGCCGAGTCGGTCGTGTTGACGTGCTGGCCGCCCTTGCCGCCCGAGCGGTACGTGTCGATCTTGAGGTCGTCCGGGTTGATTTCGATCGGGATGTCGTCGTCGACTTCCGGGTAAACGAACACCGCGGCGAACGAGGTGTGCCGCCGTTTGGCCGAGTCAAAGGGGGAAATGCGGACCAGCCGGTGGACGCCGATTTCCTGGTTGAGATGGCCGTAGACGAAATCGCCCTCCATGCGGATGGTGGCGCTTTTCAAGCC
>JAPKZG010000087.1 GCA_026393895.1 Candidatus Aminicenantota bacterium | reverse complement strand
AATCCTTTTTCGCCCGGTGGATCTCGACGCCGCCGAGCTGGAGGACGTCGAGCATTTTCAGCATCGTCGGATAATCGGACTGGACGGCGGGGATGACGAACGCATACGGCTGGTTTTTCTCGACCGTTTCGATCGAGTTTTTGTTCATCCGCCAGGTATTGAGGAGAAAATCCTCTTTGTAGAGGGAGGCCGTCCGCAGCAGGCTGAATGAAAGCGTCAATTCATAGTCGACGATGTCCCGCAGCCGCCACCAGCCGCCCGGCCAGGGGTCGGGAAACTCCATCCTTTTCCGGGTATAGGAAGTCGGAATCTCGGTCGGTTCGACGTTGACGGGCGTGGCCAGCCCGACGGAGGCCATTTCGCTGAGAATTCCGTAGATGTTGTGGAGCCAGGGCGTGTCGTCATAGGCGCCGATATACCATCCCGTGAAGCTCCGCCCGTGGACGACGCCCTTGAAGCCGTTTTTCTGCAGGTCGAAGGCCATGTTGGCCCCGATGAGGTTGACGCCTCGCCAGACGAGCGGCTGGACGTTGGGGATGGGCGGATTCATGTAAGGCGGGATGAAGAGGCGGGCCTCGTCGGAGCCCATCTGGTGTTCGTCGAGTTGAATCTGGGGAAACCAGTCCTGGTATAGGACCTTGTTGACGGCCCGGGTTTCCGAAAGATTACCCATGAAACAGTCGCGGTTGTCGTCGTGGCCGGCGTAATAGTGATACAGCCACGGCATTTCCCCGCCCTCGAACTTGGTTCCGAGGTGTTTCTTATACCAATCGACTTCCATCTGGTTGCCGTCGGGATTGGACGTCGGGACAAGGAGGATGACAACGTCCCGGAGAACGGCGGCGGCGTCAAACGGCGTGTCGCCCGTGACCAGCTTATAGGCCAGCTCCATCGACATCTGTGAGGCGCCGATTTCGGAGGCGTGGATGCTGCAGGTGATGAGGACGATGATCTTCCCGTCCTTGGCCAGCTTTTCCGCCTCCCCGGCGGCCAGGGTCCGGGGGTCTTTCAGCTTTTTGGCGATGGCCCGGTATTCGTCGAGGCGGGCCATGTTTTCCTCGGCCGTGATGACGGCCATGATCATCGGCCTTTTCATGGTCGTGGTCCCGATGGTTTCGATCCGGATCTTCGGGCTTTCCGTGGCCAGCTTCTTGAAGTAAGCCTGGATCTGTTCGTAGTCGGCCAGTTTGCGGTCGGCGCCGACCTTGAATCCGAGGAAAGCTTCGGGCGAAGTCTGGGCGGAGAGGAGCAGCGGAAGAAGGAAGAGTACGAAAAGCCCCGGTGCGGCTTTCTTCAAGGAGTCTCGCTTTAGCATGAGGGCCTCCATGCGCGAAAGGATTTCATCCTTTCTACCACCGGGGCGCGCGGGAGTCAAACCGAACGGCGGAGTCGGCGATGCGTCCCCGATCATTCCGACTTTTTGGAAGAGTTTGGTTCATTGACTTGACCGGCTGATTCATCTAAAATTTGGCCCCCTGGCGGCGTAGCTCAGTCGGTCAGAGCATGCGGCTCATATCCGCAGTGTCCGGGGTTCAAATCCCTGCGCCGCCACTTTTTCCCCTCCCCTCATTAGGCCCGGGTCCCCCTGATCGACGGAGCTGCTTTCTTCTTCCCGGCGCGCCTCTTCGGATGAAAGAAAATTCCCGGCCATCGTGTTAAGATAGGCGCCAGGAGGGTTATATGAAAACTCCGTCTCTTGTTTTTGTCTGCCTTTTGGGCTTTTCCTTTTTAATTCTTGCCGATGCTCCGGCGGAAAATGTCGTTAAAAGTCTGACGATCGCGGATTCGACGTCCTTTCAAGAGGTTTCCCCGCTTGATTTCAGCATGATCGTCTCGGCCGGCGCGCTGAGCAGCCGGGAAGGAAAGAAAATTGAAGTCTTTCTTTCCAACGGCGCGTTTTCGTTAAAGCAGATGGCCAACGGATGGGTGCTGCCGCTGAAAAGCAAGGAAGAGTTCATCCTCGTCCTGACCTTTTTGAACGGTAACGGCCCAGTCGTCGACGGGGAGTACAGCCCCAAAGCCGGGTATGGGAAGTCTTTCTATTGTTATGCCGAGGTGCGCGTACTTTCCGGCCCGCAAGGCACGAATATTTCCCTCGACGTCGCCGAAGGCAAAGCCGTCCTGACCGGGATCACGTCGGGGAAAATCACCGGGTCTTTTCAGCTTCTGCGCAAGAACGCCGATAAAACCGTCGCCGAGACGTCGGGGACCTTCGATGTCCCTTTGACCGTCGAAAAGTAATCGTGATGCCGGGGATTTTGGGTTGAGAATGCCGGAATGAGGCGAACATCCGCGCTCGTTTCGCAGGTCCGCCGGACGATCGTCCGCCACGGGATGATCAAACCCGGGGATATGGTCCTTGTCGCCTGTTCGGGCGGGGCGGATTCGACCGCCCTTCTCCATGTCTTGAATGAACTAAGGGAGGGTCTCTCCCTCAGTCTGGCCGTGGCCCATTTCGATCACGGCCTGCGGGCCGCCTCGGGACGGGACGCCCGGTTTGTCCACGAACTGGCGGCCGGTTTGAGCCTTCCTTTTTATCTCGAAAAGCGTGATGTCCGGGACGCCGCCCGCCGGCGCCGGCTGAATCTCGAAGAAGCCGGCCGGTTTCTTCGCTATGATTTTCTGCGCCGGATAGCCGCCGAAATCGGCGCGCTAAAAATCGCCACGGGTCATACGCTCGATGACCAGGCCGAAACCGTTCTGATGCGGCTCCTCCGCGGGAGCGGCCCGCGCGGCCTCGGCGGGATCGCGCCGGTCATGGATGACACTGTCATTCGGCCGTTAATCGAGGTCCGGCGGAAAGAAATCGCGGCCTTCCTCCGGGCCCGGACAATCGTCCACCGCGAGGACGAAACCAATCGCGATCGCACGTATCTCCGGAACGACGTCCGGCACCGCCTGATTCCCTATCTGGAAAAAAATTTCGAGCCGGCGATCGTGGAAAAACTCGGGCGGCTGGCCGAGGTGCTGGCCGGGGAAGACCGGACCCTCGAAGCCCATGTCCGGAGAATCCTGCCCGGCCTGGTGATCGGAGAGGGCGTGAAGGCGCGATTGAACGCGGACGCCCTGGTCCTGCTCCCGGTCGGCCTTTCCCGCCGTTGCGTCCGGGCGTTCATCGAAATCCAAAAGGGCGACTTGCTCCGCGTTTCCTTCGCCGACATCGAGAACGTCCGGAACCTTTCGGAGGGAAAAATCGCCGTCCTCCCCGGCGGAATCCGGATGACCCGGGAGGGCTTTTGGATCGGGCGCGAGACGGCGCTTTCCCCGCGGAAGCGGGCGGTGAAACGTTTTCAATATCGCTGGGATGGAGACGTCCCGCTCGAGGTCGCCGAAACGGGGACGGTTTTTTCCGCCCGGCTCGTCCCGAACGGCCTCGTTTCAGAACGCCCGTTCGACGACACCCGCCGGGCCTGGCTCGATGCCGACCGCCTCGTTTTTCCGCTCGTTGTCCGATCCGGCCGCGACGGCGACCGCTATCGGCCGCTCGGCGCGCCGGGCCGACAGAAAACCAATGAATTATTCCGGGCCCGGGGCGTTCCGCCGGCCGGTCGCGGCCGCCGGCCGGTGTTTGAATCCGGGGGAGAGATCGTCTGGGTCGAAGGCCTTCCCGTCGCCGATCTTTTTAAAATCGGTCCGGCAACCCGCCGCCTTTTCCTGATCGAAAAAACCGAAACTCAGAGATAATTTTCGCGCCAGATCTCGAACACCAGCAGGGCCCAAAGCTGATGGCTGTAGTTTTCGCGGCCGGCGGCGTGGGCGTCGATCATCCGCCGGATCGGGGCGTATTCGAACCATCCACCTTCCCGGACGCGTTTTTCGCTTAACGTTCCTTCCATCAAATCACGCAGTTCGACCGCGAGCCAATGCTTGATCGGGATGCTGAAGCCCTCTTTTTTTCGGGTGAGGGTTTCGCGGGGCAGGAGGCGTTCGAGAGTTTTCTTAAAGATCCATTTCGTCGTCGACCCGTGGAGTTTGAGATCGCCCGGAAGGCGGAAGGCGAATTCCACGAGTTTGTGGTCGAGGAGCGGTTCCCGGGCCTCGAGCGAGGCGGCCATGCTCATCCGATCGACCTTGACCATGATGTCGTCGACGAGATAAGTTTTAAGGTCGAGGTAGAGCTCGCCGGTGAGGGCATCGAATCCGTTCATCGCCGCGAAATGTCCCGGGAACGGCTCCCGCCCGCGGACGGGGCCGATTCCGCCGACGGCCGATTGAAACGCCGGCCCATAAAGCTCCCTTTTCATCCCTTCCGAGAGGAACATCATCCAACGGAGATGACGGTGACCGGCGTCGTGGTCGAAGGCCTGGGCGAACCGGCGGAGCTTGTTCCAAGCCCCCTTCTTTTTTTTCGAAGGCCGCATCCGGCCGGTGACTGTTCCGACGGCCCGGGCGGCCGCCGCCGCTCCGGGGAGCAGGGCCATCCTCTGGGCCTGGTAGTGCTCGTACCCGGCGAACAGCTCATCCCCGCCGTCGCCGGAGAGGGCGACCGTGACCCGGCGGCGGGCCATTTCGGAAACGAGATACGTGGGAAAAATCGAAAAATCCCCGAGCGGCTCGTCCAGGTGCCGGACGAGTTTTTCCGTGAGTTCCAGGGCCCGCGGCTCGAGGACGAATTCCTCGTGTTCCGTGTGGAACCGTTCGGCGATCCGGCGGGCATGGGCCAGCTCGTTGTACGTCCGGTCCTTAAACCCGATGGAAAACGTCCGCAGCGGCTCCGCCCCGAGTTCGCGCATTAACCCGACGACGGCGGAGGAATCGATCCCGCCGCTCAGGAAGGCGCCGAGGGGAACGTCGCTGACGAGCCGGAGCTTGACCGATTCCCTAAGAAGCGCGTACAGCTCGTCCTTGACGGCGGCGAGCGAGACGGGTTTATCCGGATGCGGATTAGGTTCGAGGTCCCAGTATTTTTTGACCTCGATCCGGCCGTCTTTCCAGGTCAGGAAATGGCCGGCCGGCAGCTTGAAGATGTCTTTGAACATCGAATACGGCGCCGGGACGTATTCGAGGGTCAGGTATAGGTCGAGGGCGGCCGGCTCGACTTCGCGCCGGACGCCCGGATGGGCGAGGATGGTTTTCAGTTCCGAGCCGAAAACCAGCGTCCGGTCGGGCAGCAGGGTATAGTACAACGGCTTGATGCCGATCCGGTCGCGCATCAACAGGAGCGTTTCCGTCCGCTTGTCCCACAGAGCGAAGGCGAACATGCCCCGGAACGGTTCGATGAAGGCCGGGACACCCCATTCCTCGAAGGCGTGGACGATCGTTTCGGTGTCGGACCGGGTCGTAAAGGCATGGCCGCGACTGCCGAGGTCGTCCCGGATTTCGGCGAAATTATAGGCCTCGCCGTTATAGGTGATCCAGACCGAGCCATCCTCGTTGGACAGGGGCTGGTGGCCGCCTTCGACGTCGATGATGCTCAACCGGCGGTTGCCCAGCCCGGCCCGGTCGTCGACATACACGCCCTCATCGTCGGGGCCGCGATGGACGATGGTTCGGCACATCCCGGCCACCAATCCGCGGGAAAAGGCCGCCCCTCCCGCCGTCCGGACCAGCCCGCAAATGCCGCACATCGGGGATCAGGGGGAAATGAGTTCGGGGGTGAAGAAGACGCCCAGCCAGCGACGTTCGTCGCTCTTGCCGTCCTCGAAGTAGGGAATGGACCCCTTGGCCGCCTTGATTCTCACCCGGTACATGCGGGCGGGATCGACCCGGAATCCGTCTCCGACCGGAAAACGAAGCTCGGCCCTCATGTGCGGCCCGAGGGTGACCGTTTTTTTGGAACCGCCGACCCAGACCGTGATCTTGTTTTCGAGCCGCGGATTGTTGAGGAGGTGAAAGACAATCTCCCGAACCGGGACGGACGTCCGGAGAATGAATTCGAGTTTGCGGTTGCCGATCGTCCACCAGCCGTTCTCATCCTGGTGCTTGACGTTGTAATTGTCGTTGAGGAAATAGAGAAAACGGTCCTGAAAGAGCGGCTCGCCCCACTGCTGGCGAAAGGCGGTCGGATTCGTGTTCGTCGGCAGGTCGTTGATCAGGGTCAATTCGACGGGGAACAAGGTGAAGGGGAAACACTTGGCGTGGGCGGCCGGAGAGTGGGCCGCCTGGATCGGAGAGAGGAGAATCGGGGCAATCAGCAGGGCGGCCGCGGCCCATTCGACGACGATTCCCCCCGGCCGGACTTTCAGGCGGGGGAGGAAGAAAAACAACGGGTAGATTCCCATGAAATACCGGTTGGCCAGCGAGCCCCCGCCGCCGCCGAAATTGTTCGGCATCAGGACGACATAGATCAGGATTTCTCCAAAAAGCGCGGCGAGCAGAAGCCATCGGTCGAGGGACTTCTTCCCGATCAAGAACAGAATCAAGGCCAGGAACGCGGGAAAGAAATACCAGACCATGCCGCTGAACCGGCCGAAGATGAAATAGAAAAGATTGATGGGCACGAACCGGGCCGGATAGAGGGCGTGTTCGAGATATCCGTCCGAGGTCATCAATCTTCCCCGGGCGGAATCGAAGGTGAGGCCGGGATGCTCGTAGGGGAAGCTGAAGTAAAAGCTTTTTCGTTCGCCGCCCTGGTAATTCCAATCCCCAGTCAGGAGAAGATTCGTCCCGAACAGGGCGCCGAAGGCCAGGGCGAAAACGAGAACTAGAAGAACGGCTTTGAAGGGCCGCTTTTTAAGGATTGTCCAGAGAACCAGGGGGCCGAAGACGGCCACGTTGGGCGGCTTGGCGTAGGCCACGATTCCGGCGATCGCGGCCGCGCAATAATCGGACGCGTCCGAAAGGAGAAATCCCGTCCAGCGAGCGCGAAAGGTTTTTCGGACCGGAGCGTGGGCCGGATCCGATGCCGGAGCGTCCAATGGATCGGAGGCCGACGGGGTCGACTCCGGAGGAGCCGCGACCGCTTGAACCTCGATCCGGCGGTGCTTGTACAACCAGAGGTAGAGGACGGCGAAAACACAGAACAAGTTGAAAAAGTCCGGGGCGAGCCAAAGAGTATAAGCCCCGGCGACCGAGGCGAATAAAAAAGTCCCGATTTTCAGGACCGCGAGGCCGGGGCTGTTCCGGAGAGCGAAATAAGAGAAACCCATCAGCAGGAGCAGAAAGATGAGAACGGCGTGAAAAACGAGCGGCCCGTTGGGCCCGAAAACCCGGACGAACGGGGCGGCGAACAGCGCATAGGCCATGGATTTGGCGTAGAAGAGTTTTTCCCCGGACGCGGTTTTGATCCGTTTCAGGAATAAGCCCTGAGGGCCGGCCCAGAATTGCTCTTTGTACCGGACGAGGTCCTTCTTCGTGTATTCCAAATCATGATCGTAGGCCAGGCTTTGCGCGATGGAAAAATACGTGGCCTGGTCAGCGGCCAGAAAACCTTCATGCAGGGCGGGGAGGTCGGCAAACAGGGCAAAGCCCAGGAAGACGGCGCTGATCAAAACGATCGCCGTCAATGCGCCCTTTTTCTCCGGTAACATGGTTTCTATCAATACCATATATGGCGGGCGATTGGCAAACAGCGATGCGGTTCTCCGCCTAGCCGGGTCCCGATGTTTTTTTTGAGACACCCCCCCTGGCGGGAGTGTACTCTTATATGAATTGTCTTCCGGAATGGACGATGAGGGAATCTGATTATTTGACTGTCTTGCCTTCCGAATCGATCGTTACGGACGATGTTTTTCCTTTGATTTGGAGCGAAAGCTCATAAGCCTTGATTCCATTCTTGGTTAAAATTTCGGCTTTAAGGATTTTAGCGCCGGGATATTCCTTGTCCAAGGTCTGTTTGACGGGAGCGGGAAGGTTCTCCGGAGCGATCGATTCTTCGATCTCGACCGCTTTGCCGTCGGCCGTGTAAAGGAGGTCGCGGTTGATTTTACCGTCGACGCTTTCGACTTCATAAAGAGTCACGCCGTTTTCCGTTTCCTTGTCGACGCCCTTGATCACGGCGTCGGGATAAGACGCTTTGAACGCCTGCAAAACGGCGGGCGGAAGGATTTTGATGTTGACGGGCTCCGTTTTGGTGTTGTCCTGCGCGGCGGCCATCCCTGTCAGGGCCAGCGTCAGAGCGAAAACGATTATTAAAAATCGGCCGGTGTATTTCATCTAAGTTCTCCTTGAAAAAATATCAATCGCTTCGATTCTATCCCGGCGAACCTTGCCGGACGATGAATGTCCGCGCTTTTCGCGCTTCGGTCAATTTGTGCCGAAATACCAGGCGAACTTGAACATGGCCACGGTCTTGTTCAATCGCCACTTGCCGCGCGGATCGAAAGTATCGGCGAACTGGTTGAGGACGAAATAGAGCACGGCTCCGGGTTTGGGGATCCAGGTGACCCGGAAATTGAAGAGAATCTTGTTTTCGTCGTTGTTCCACTGGGAGAAGAGCGACCCGAACAGCCTGGGAGTCAGGGAAAAATTCATCCGGGTGACGAGTTCGTCTATGGCGAATCGGCCGGCCGGAAGACGGACGTCGGTCCTCTGGTAGGCCAGATTCAGCGCGTAATATTTGTTCGGTTTCCAGGAGAATTGAGTGTCCCATTCCAGGCTCGAACCGTCATAAAATTTTCCCCAATTGACACCGGCGTCGAAGACGAGCGGACGTCCGTCGAAGGTGGAAAATTGGATTTCCCCCCGGTTCGTCCAATAGCGCCCGGCCCGGATGACATGACCTTCGCGAATCTCGAAATCCTCGGTCAGGTTCTCGGCATTGCGTTGGACGTTGATTTCCAAGCTCTCGCCGCTCTTGAAAAACACGGCCAGTGGACGGAATTCCATATAGACGGACTGCATGTCATGCGTTATATCGTCGATATAATAATTGACGTCGATCGGCTTGAATTGGAGCTTTTGGACCCAGGGCAGGAAGTCCGGCCGGGGGTTGATGCGCCATTTCGCCGTATAGATCTGGTAGCTCATCCGGCTCAGGAAACCGACCTCCGGGTTGAAATCCTTGCCCGCCCGTTCCCAGGCAGCGCTGATCTCCATCAGATCGTTGGGCAGGTTGACGAAAAGGCGCTGGGCGGTGCCGGCCGCTGTCTCCCGGTCGGATGTATAGGTCGCGGCGAATGCGCCGCCGATCTGCAAATTCTTGTTTCCAAACAACTTGGACGTCGAGTAGAGCGCGTCCACGCCGCCCGTCCCGTTGAACCGACCCGATTGGACGGCCCCGATCGCGAGCGCGCCGATTGAAGATTGTTCTCCCAGGTCCTGTTTATAGCGAACGAGGGAAAAATTCGTCGCTTTAGCCGTATCGGTATTCCCGCTTTGGAGGACCATAATCCCGAGCGTCGTTCCTCCCATTTTTCCGAGAAAACGGGCGCCTCCGAGAACGGGCGTTTGCTCCCCCTGGTAAAGGCCGATCCGGCGGCTGTAAAACGGCCTGGCCTTCCCGAGAGGGAAGTCGAAGAAATTCTGGGCTTCGAGGTAGAATTGCCGTTTTTCCGGCAGAGAGATGGAAAAGCGGGTCAAGTTGACGATCATTTGGTCGGATTCGACCTGGGCGAAGTCCGGGTGGACCGTGAAATCGAGCTTGACGGTCGGGTTGATCAAATAGTTGAAATCCAGCCCGAGGCTGCCGACGGTCGTTGCCGGAGCGCGTCTCGTTTTTTCCGCCCCGGAGAGGATATACGGGCGGAATTCGAAAATTCTCATCCGGGTCAGGTTCTGCAATCCGGCCAGCGTCCCCGCCCGGTTGACCTGGACCAGCAGGGAATCCCGCGACCAGCCCTGCCAGAGGACTTGCTCGCGCTTGCGGCGGATATTCCGCTCGAAATTGATTCCCCAAGTCTGTTCGTTGTCCGCGCTGAATTTCAAGGTCGAGAAGGGGATCTTGATCTCCGCGAACCAGCCTTCGTCCGTCCGCCGGGCGGCGACGTACCAGACCCCGTTCCAGTCGGTGTTCAGTTTCCGGCTGTTGTCCGTGACGAGGGCATCGTACTGCGCGCCGTTGGGGTTGATGATGAATAAATAAGCATTCCGCTTGTCTCCATACGTGTCGAGGGCGATTTCAAAGTTGTCTTCATTCCCGTATTCGAAATCCCATTTCATTTTTTGAGCGATGATTTTGTCCGGCTCGGAGTCGAAGCCCCAAACCCCGATGTAAAGCTCGGTCCGGTTGAAAAGGACGGCGACTTCGGTTCTTTCCGTGGCCGGCTGGTTTTCGTTGAGCTCGCGCTGGGTGAAATTGGAGATGCGCGGGGCCGCGGCCCAGTCGGCTTCGTCCAAAGCACCGTCCATCTTGATCGCGGATTCGAGGCGGCGCGCGCGGAGAATGTCGGGTTGGCTTCGTTGGGCCGGAAGAGGGACCGAAGCCAGCAGCAAGGTGAAGGCTGCGGTAAGGCCGAAACGAATCTTTGTGCTCGTCATGGATCCTCGTGTCTCGGATTGAGCGAACAGTCGGGGAAATTCCGTCCGATATTTTAAGCCCCGCTTGATGAACGGATGATGAACGGCCCGGACGGGGCCGTCATTCGTTCGGGAGGGCGACCGTGAAGATGCTTCCACCGGGGCCGGACGAGGCGGAAACGCGGCCGCCGTGGGCTTCGACGATTTTTTGAACGATGGACAATCCCAGCCCGCAGCCTCCCGTCGTCTCCGTCCGCGACGGGTCGAGGCGGTAGAACCGTTCAAAAATGCGGGGCAAATGTCCGGCCGGAATGCCGGGGCCGGTGTCCGCAATCGTCACGACGGTCTGGTCCTCCCGGGCCGCGGCGCCGACCGTGACCTTACCGTCCGGCCGGTTGTAGCGGACGGCGTTCTCGATGAGATTCCCGAGGGCCAGCCGGATTTGATCCGGGTCGGCCGTGATGATCGTCTCCGGTTCGATTTCGAGGGAAAGACAAACTTTTTTCTCCCGGGCCGCCGATTCAACGGCGGCGAAAATTTCTCGAACGAGGGACGCCAGGCGGATCGTTTGTTTCGCCGGCGCGGCCTTGCCCGCGTCCATTCGGGCGAGAAGCAGGAGTCCTTCGATGATGGCCTGCATCGAGCGGGCGGTTCGCAGATTCTCTTCATGTCCGTCGATGAGATCGGCCGTCGAGCGGGGCCGCCGGAGGAGGACTTCGATGGAGTTGATGATCGCGGCCAGCGGCGTGCGCAGTTCATGGGAGGCGTCGGCGGTGAACTGACGCTCGCGCCCAAAAGCCCTTTCGAGACGGTCGAAGGCCGCGTTCAGCCTACCGATCAGCGGATGAAGCTCCCGGTCGAAGCCGGCCGGGTTGAGTCTTTGGTCGAGCCGGGTTTCCGAGACGTTGTCCAGCGCTTGATTGATGCGCCGGATCGGGCGAAGCGCCTTGCCCGCGAGAAGAAAGCTTCCGCCGCCGGCGATCAAAAAAGCGACAATCGACAGTAGGACGAGCCGGGAGGCAAGCTCTTCCATCTCCTCCCGGATCGGGCCGAGCGATTCGGCGCATTGGATGGTTACGGCGACGGCGGCCGCGGCGGCCGGATTCGTATCGTTATCGACGTCCAGATTCTCGATTCGGGAGACGACCCGCCAGGCTTTTTTGGCCGGCCCGGATTCGATCGTCCGCCCCTGGGGATTTTTCGCGGGCGAAGGGTCCGAGGGCCAGGGAAAAGAGGGCGGGGACGGCGATTGAAAGAGGATCGATCCTCTTTCATCGATGATTCGGAAGTGCTTGGGAATCGTCGGGCGATTTTCGCCATCATCCTCGGCATCGAACGCGGGCCGTCCTTGGGAGATTTCCATCCGGCGGGCCACGGCCTGCGTTTCGGCCAGAAGGCGGCCGTCCAGGACGTCATAGAGGTCGTGCCGCTTGGAATAATAAAAGAGGACGCTGAAAACGAGGACGACCGCTCCCAAGACGAGCAGCGATCCAACGATCAGTTTCAAGCGAAGGGAGCGCACGTTAATCGCCTTTGAGAATATAACCCGCGCCCCGAACCGTCCGGATCAGGGGCCGGAGCGGCGGGTGGTCGATTTTTTTTCTGAGGCGGCTGATGAACACGTCGATGATGTTGCTCGTCGATTCGTCCTGCCAGTCGTAAAGATGTTCCCAAATCTCCGAACGGGGGATCACCCGGCCGGCCCGATGGGCGAGGTATTCCAGAACGGCGTATTCTTTAGGCCGGAGGAGGACTTCCTCGTCGCCGCGCCGGACCCGCCGGGCGGCGGTGTCGATCTCCAAATCGGCGACGGTCAGAAGGGGATTCTTGACCCGGTATTTGCGGCGAAGCAGGGCCCGGACGCGGGCGAGCAATTCCTCGAAACCGAATGGTTTCGTCAAGTAATCGTCGGCGCCCGCGTTCAATCCGCGGACTTTATTTTCCGGCGTGTCGCGGGCCGTCAGAATGAGGACATGAGCCGGATTCCCCGCTTTTCTTAAGCCCCGCAGAATCGTCAGGCCGTCCACTTTTGGCAGCATCAGGTCGAGAACGACGACGTCGTAGTCGTTGGCCTCGGCCAGAAACCGCCCTTCCTCGCCGTCCCCGGCGGCGTCGACTGCGAAACCCTCCTCCTCGAACCCTTTTTTCAGGCTTTTCAAGAGGGCCCGGTTGTCTTCGACAAGCAAAAGACGCATGGTGATATTATGCCACGAATCGACATGAACGGAGGATGAACGGAGATGTTCATCTTCCGTTCATGTGAAACTTCATAGAATTAAACCTAAATTTATGGGCCTTGACCCGCCGGGGATTTGTGGAAGAATATAATCTGACGATCGTCTTAAGAACAGGAAAATATTCATTGAAAACGACGACAACCGTTTTAAAACATTCGGCTTGTCTTTTCGCCCTGCTCTTGATCGTCGGTTGCGTTCGTTATCACCCCAAGCCCGTTTCGGCCTCCCGAACGCTCGATGATTTTGAAACCCGAGCCCTGGATGCTCCGGAACTTCGGGAGTACTTCCGAACCCGGCCGGAGGCGGGGTCCTGGCCGCCGCTGGTCTGGGATCTTAAGAACCTGACGCTGGTCGCTTTGTATTATCATCCCGATTTGGACGTCGCCCGCGCTCAATGGGGTGTCGCCGAGGCCGGCCGGATCACGGCCGGAGAACGGCCCAACCCCACGGTCGGCGTCTTGATGGGATACAATATGACGACGCCCTTATCCGAAGTATCGCCCTGGATCCCCGAAGCAGCGTTGGACATCCCGATTGAGACGGCGGGGAAACGCGGTTATCGAATCTCCCAGGCGAGGCATCTTTCGGAAGCGGCCCGTTTAAACATCCTCTCGGTAGCTTGGGAGGTGCGGAACAGGCTGCGACAGTCCTTGTTGGATCTTTACGCGGCCCGGGAATCCGAGATCCTTCTCGCGCTCCAGCGGGACATCCAGACCGAGAGCGTCCGGCTTCTGGAAGCCCAGCTGGCCGTCGGAGAAGCCTCGCCCTATGACGTCACCCAGGCCCGAATCGCCCTCAACAACGCCCAATTGGCCGCCCTGGACGCGTCCCAACAAACCGTCCAAGCCCGGATCCGGCTGGCCGGCGCGCTCGGTGTTCCTGGAAAAGCCCTTGACGGTCTTTCTCTTTCGTTCGACGGATTGTCCGCGATCACCGCGGATCTTCCCGGCCCGGAGATCCGCCGCCGGGCTCTGACGAATCGGACGGACATTCTCGGCGGCTTATCGGAATACGAAGCCGCCCAATCCGCTCTCCGCCTGGAAATCGCCCGACAATTTCCGGATCTCAACCTCGGCCCGAATTACCAATTCGACCAGACCGATAATAAATGGACGCTCGGTTTATCCTTGATTCTCCCCCTCCTGAACCGGAATAAAGGCCCGATCGCCGAAGCCGAAGCCCGCCGGGCCGAAGTCGCCGCCCGGTTTCTCGCCCTCCAGGCCAAGGTGATCGGCGACCTCGATGCGGCCGTTGCGGCCTGTCGTTCGGCCGTCGAGAAAGCCCGGACGGCCGACGAAATTTTAGCCGGGCTGACGAAGCAGGAGGCCGCGGCCAAAGCCCGCTACGAATTCGGCGAAATCTCCAAGCTCGAGCTCCTGGGCCTGCGGATGGAATTGGCCTCCGGCGCGTCGGCCCGGCTGGCCGCCCTCGTCAAGGCGCAGCAGGCGATCGGCGAATTGGAGAACGTCCTCCAAAGTCCCCTCGACATCAACGAAGGAGTTCTCGAAACTCCGCGACAGGCCGCGGGCCCCGTGAAGGAGCGCAAGGATGAATAAACGCCGGATTGTGACGGCTTTGATCGTTTTAGTCGCGGTCGCATTAGCCGCCTTCCTGATCGTCTCCCTGATCAAACCCAAAGCGGGGGCGGAAGGCGAGGAAACGGTTTCGGACGTGGCCGTTCACGTCGGTTCGATTGTCCGCGCGACGCTTCGCCGCTACGTCTCTGTCTACGGAACAGTCGAGCCGGAACCGGCTGGGGCGGGACGCCGCCCGGCCGACGCCCAAGTGGCTTCGGCCGTGGCCGGCGTCGTCGTCAACATCGATTGTCATGAGGGCCAGAAAGTATCCAAAGGAACGGTGCTGTTTCGGCTGGACAGCCGCGTTGCCGATGTCGCTTTGGAAAAAGCCCGGAAAGCCCTGGCTTTTTCCGAAGCGAATTTCGAGCGGCAGAAAAAGCTCTTGCCGGTCGAAGGAACGTCTCAGAAGGCTTATCAGGAAGCGGAACAGCAGCTTGCGATCGCCCGCGGCGACCTGGCCTCCTCGGAGACGGACGCGGCCCTGCTCCGGATCCAGGCGCCGCTTGACGGGACCGTGATCAAGATCAATACGGAGCCCGGCGAGGCCGTCGAACTTAATACGATCCTGGCGGTGATTATCGACCTTGACCGGTTGGTCGCGGCGATAAACGTTCCGAGCCGGGAAGCTGCCCTGATCAAGGTCGGCCAACCGGCCTATTTCGAAAAAAACGAAGGAGTTCCGGCCTCGGTAACCTATGTCGGGACCAATATCGACGATAAAACCGATACCGTTCCGGCCCTAATCTCGATCCCCGCCGGGTTCGGATTCCGACCCGGCCAGTTTCTGAGCGCCCGAATCGTCAGCGAAGAGCGGCCCGATTGTCTGGCCGTTCCGGAAAACGCCGCCGTCTCCGACACCGTCGGGGGCGAAATCGGGGTGATCGTCATCGTCGAGGGCGATCAGGCCGTCCGCAAGCAAGTCAAGTTTGGGCTCCGGGACGGAGGCCTCGTCGAAGTCGTCGGCGAGGGCCTTACGGAGAGCACGGTCATCGTCACCGAGGACGCCTATGCCGTCCCGGAAAATACGAGAATTCATATCGTCAAATAAATCCCCCAGACGCATGAAAACGAATTCCTTTCTCGGACAATTCGCAACCACGCATTCGCTCTCCATCGCTTTCATTTGCCTGGCCTTCTGCCTGGCGGGCGCTTACTCCGCCCTGAACATCTCCTCATCCGTCTTTCCTCAAACCGACTTCCCGCGCGTCGTCGTGCTGGTTGACAACGGGGTCATGCCGGCCGACGAAATGATGGCCACGATCACCCGGCCGATCGAAGAGGCCATGAAGGATATCCGGGGCGTGGTGACCGTTCGTTCGTTCACGGGCCGCGGCGCGGCCGAAATCAGCGTCTTCTTCACCTGGAAAGTTCCGATGGTCGAGTCCGAACTTTTCGTCCTCAGCCGGCTTTCCCAAATTCGGAGCACGCTTCCGGCGACGGCCGAGACTTCGGTCTTCCGGTTGACTTTTTCGGCCTTCCCGATTATCGGAGTCAGCCTCACCAGCGGAACGCGCGGAATCACCGAGCTTTGGGAAATGGCCCGGTATACGCTCAAATTGCGTTTTCTCCAAATTCCCGGAGTCGCACGCGTGGACCTTGTCGGCGGCCGGGCGCCTGAATACCAAATCGTGGTTGATCCGCTTCGATTGGGCGCGGTCCGCCTCTCTCTCTCCGATATCACCGAGGCCCTGGCCAAGAATAACTTCGTGGCCTCGGCCGGAATGCACGAAGAGAACCACACGCTTTATTTAACCGTCGTCGACGGACGCCTGCGCACGATCCGGGAGATCGAGAATTTCGTCGTTCGTTTGATCGACGGACATCCCGTCCGGGTCCGCGATTTTGCCCGGGTCGAACGCGGGCCCGAACCCGTTTTCAACGTCGTGACCGCCGACGGCGAGAACGCGGTTTTGCTCAATGTCCGAAGTCAACCGGACGGGAGCACCCTCGATATCGCCGCCGCGCTCAAGGATCAATTGAGCGAATTGAAACGGGAATTGCCTCCCGACACCAAGCTGGCCTTTTTCTACGACCAGTCCGAGATCGTCAGGGCTTCGGTCGCCAGCGTCTGGGAGGCCATTCTTTTCGGGCTCGTGCTCTCCGTGTTTATTCTCTATTTCTTTTTAAAAAACTGGGGCACGACGCTGGTGGCGACGCTGGTGATTCCCGTCACCGTCCTGATCACGCTTTTTTCGATGAAGATCACCGGTCTGACCTTCAACCTGATGACCTTGGGCGGCATCGCGGCGGCCATCGGCTTGGTCATCGACGACGCCATCGTCGTCGTCGAGGCCATCCATGCCCGGCGCATGTCCGGAAAACCGAGGCTGGATGCAATCCGGGAAGGTCTGCATGAAATCTGGCGCCCGCTGGTCGGCTCGACCGTGACTCCGGTCGTCGTCTTTATCCCCCTGGCTTTTCTCGATGGAATCACCGGGGTCTTTTTCCGCGCCCTGGCCTTGACCATGGTCGTCTCCCTTCTCACTTCGCTGGTCCTGGCGGTGACGCTGACGCCCTCGCTGGCAGCCTTGTTGATCCGAACCGGCAAGGATGAACGCC
The DNA here is from genome assembly GCA_026393895.1 of Candidatus Aminicenantota bacterium. GTDB lineage: Bacteria > Acidobacteriota > Aminicenantia > Aminicenantales > UBA4085 > JAAZPG01. Next base: position 369 of record JAPKZG010000087.1, on the reverse strand, counting down.
ATTCCCATTCCGGAACGCCGGAAGGACCGTGGCTCTCCCGGGTCATTCGATTTTATGAGGGGGGCGTTCGTCTCGCTTTGCGGCGTCCCGGGCGGACGTTGGCCGTCTGCGTCCTGGTGTTGGCGGCCGGTATCTTATTATTTCAACGGCTCGACAGCGAGTTTTTACCTCCGATGGATGAAGGCGGGTTCGTCATCGATTATTTCACGCCGCCGGGAACGAGCCTGGCGGAAACCCATCGCCAACTCTTGCAGGCCGAGGCGATTCTGCGAACCGTCCCGGAACTGGAAAGCTATTCCCGCCGGACCGGAGCGCGCCTGGCGTTGTCCATCGCCGAACCGAACACGGGGGATTTTCTGGTCAAACTGA
>JAPKZG010000063.1 GCA_026393895.1 Candidatus Aminicenantota bacterium | reverse complement strand
GGGGCCGCGGGAGATCCGGGAATTCTGCCGGATCGGGCCGGACGGGGAGAAGCTTTTAGAGGCGGCGGTGACTAAACTCGGCTTCAGCGCCAGGGCCTATGACCGGTCGCTCAAAGTCGCCCGGACGATCGCGGATTTGGCCGGAGAAGAGGAGATTTCCCCGGCGCATCTGGCCGAGGCGATCCAATACCGGGCCATGGACAGGTATTATTGATGATGAATTTCATGGAGGCAGTCGATTCTGAGAATTCTGCCAACCACTAGCGTTTGTATTCTGTTTTTTTATTTTCCCAGATGTTGAGCTTCTTTCTCCTCTCCCTCCAAGATTGAGATAGCGATGCATGAAGGGAGCGGAGAGTCTGCAATGCGTCGATATATTTAAAAAAATTTAAAAATATCTTGATAAAATATTTTAGTATTGATAGACTTCAGACCATAAAGGAGGATGTCATGAAAAAAATAGGTTTGTTGGGATGGATTTGTCAAATTTTGGTGCTCATCGGCGCCCTCAACTGGGGATTGGTCGGGGCGCTCAAAATTGATCTGGTCTCCAAGATCTTTGGCTACGGCACGGTTACCCGGGTCATCTATATCATTGTCGGACTAGCAGCCGTATTCCTCATTATCGATCTCCTGACACCCAAAAAAAAGGTAGCTTAAAACCAGACCAAAAGGGGAAATCTTTCGTTCCACGAGTCGGCGGGCTTTGTTTTCTTTTCTGAGTTCGTAAAAAGCGGGTCCGCCCGAACCCGTTGCCCGCTCTGTCGTGAGAGAGTCCATTTCCACGGCCCTCGCGGATTGATGTCACGTCGCCGGGGAGAGAGGCGGATAGTTGTACCGGTCGCTATTTTTAACTAGTTTTTCGGCTTTTACTTCAAATGGATCCCGGCCTAAGAACTCAATAATCTTCGGAATCTGGCCAAAGAAGGTTCGATCCGATTCTTCTCCCAGAGATATACCATAATGTCCGAAACATTAAGGTTGAGGGAAAGTTGGCGCTTCGTGAGCTTCAAGTGGAAAAGAAATCTCTTACACTAGATCATATTCCGCCAAAGAATCTTTTTCTTAAATATAAAAGAAGTAAAAGCGACGGTCCGACGTGTTTTCTATTTCCGTTTTTTTTGATTGACAAGCGACATAGAAAGCGAGGAGAATACGTTTAATATTTTGGTATTTGGGAGGATAGATGATAGACAAGCGCGCTTTTACTCGTTTCTCCGAGGATTGGGAGTTCAAATATCGTTCGCCGGAACTCCACGGGTTCGAGGATAAGCCGAACTTCAGACGCATCCTAAACATCAGCGGTGGCGGGCTCTGTTTCATCTCCACGGAGCACCTGCCGAAAGGGACGCTTCTCCCGTTCGAGCTGAAGTCGACGATCTCCCCACCCCCCATCATTGGCGTCGTCAGTGTCGTCTGGGGCAAGAAAGGGGACGAAGCGTTCGAGCAGGGGGCGAAGTTCGTCTGGGTGAATTGGAAGGACACCGACCCCCAAATCGCGATCGCAGATTACGTCAACACCCGTCACTGATAATATCCAAACAACGGGTTCCGCCGCTCAACGCATAAGGCCCCAAAATCAATTGTCTTGTTATTCTCGCGGTTAGTAAAAACAAATAAAGCCTTCTTCTACAAAAGAGAGGGATGAAATTATTTCCAGGCCATGTCCCGGGATCTGAAAAACTGGGTAACCCGCTGAAAGTACCTCACTTCCTTTTATCCGGATAGGGCGGGTGCTTGGGCACATCAACCGGGTCTTTGGCGATGAGCTCCTGGAGGTGCTTGACGGCCGCCTCGAGCTGGGCGTCCTTCCCGTTGAACGTCGCGTGCGGCAAGTTGTCGACGACGATATCCGGGTCGACGCCATGACCCTCGATGAGCCACTCGCCCTCGGGTCCGTATACGCCCATCTCGGCCGCCGAGGCGATGCCGCGGTCGACGAGGATGTTGGACAAGCCTAGCCAGATCTCGCCTCCCCAGGTCCTCGTTCCGATGACCTGGCCCAGGCCGAGGCGCCGGAAACCCTCGGCGAACGCTTCGCCGTCGGAGGCCGTGCGCTCGTCGCAGAGGACAACCAGGTGGCCGCGGAAGGCTTGCTGCATGTTCCAGGTCGGTTTGCCGACCCGGCCCTGCCAGTAGAACCACGCCCGCCGCAGGAGCTTCTCCAGGATCCAGGAGTCGATATTGCCGCCGCGGTTGTGACGGACGTCGATGATTAAACCCTTGCGATCAAAAACCGGGTAGAAGTTCTTGACCCACTCCGTGTAGTTGTCCCCGCCCATCGCCCGGAGGTGGACGTAGCCGAGGTCGCCTTTCCCGGCCTTCTCGACCTCGAGACGCCGTGTGTATTCCCATTCCGAGTAGCGGAGATCGGACTCGGCGCCCGGCGTCATGGGGACGACGATCTCCTTACGGACCGCCCCGCCCGCCGCTGGCCTGACCTCGAGGAGAACCTGCTGTCCGGCCGTGTTTCTAAGGAGAAGAGCCGGGTCGGGGACGGTGAGGACCGGAACGCCGTTAATCGTCGTGATGATGTCGCCTTCGCGGATGGCCGACATCGGCTTCCCGAGGGGAGACACGTTCTCCGGGTATTCCGGATCGGCTTTGTAGATGTGTTCGACGCGGAAGCCGCTCTTGGCCTCGTCGCGGCCGAGGCGCGCCCCGAGCGATCCCGGGGATATGTTGTCGGGAGGCTGTCTCAAGTCGCCGCCCCGGACGAACGTGTGCAGGGCCGAGAGCTCGCCGACGAGGTGGGCCAGAAGGTCGTTGAGTTCGGCCCGATCGCTGACCCGTTCGACGAAGGGGCGGTGGCGCTCGAGCAGGCCTTCGTAGTCGATGTTGTGGAGACGGCGGTCGTAGAAGTAGTCGCGTTCCATCCGCCAGGCGTCGACGAACATCTGCCTCCACTCTTCGCGCGGGTCGATGGAGAAGGCCCATCGGGAAAGGTCGAGGCGCCGTTCGGCCAGCGTCTGCTGATTCGGCTGGGCCGTTCCCGCGTCGATGACGAAAAGGTCGCTGTCTTTGCGGACGAGGATCTTCTTGCCGTCGCCCGAAAGCTCGAAGCTTCGGACCTCCTCAAGGAGAGTCTTGGCTTGGACGTTGCGGTTCTTGATCTCGACGACCTGGAGCTTCGGCCGTCTGTCGGCGCTCGATTCCTGGTCGATGACGAACAAGGCCTTATCTCCGACGGCCAGTCCGGAATAGACGCCTGCCGGGAGCGGGACCTCGAAAAAGCGGTCCTGGATCCCGTCAAGGTCTATCACGACCTTGGGAGCGGGCGTCGGCTTGACCGCTTCTTCGGCCGGCTTCCCGGCTTTCGCTCCCGTCTTGGCCTCGGCCCCTTTCTCGTCTCCACCTTCCTTCTTTTCGGCTTGGAGCTCGGTCGCCGGGGCGAAGGGGAACGTCTCCTTCCCGGTCAGGCCGATGGCGTAGACCTTGGTCGTCTTGTCGAAGTACGGCTCGGGCTGACGGGGACCCCAGGGACTATCCACGGCGCTACGGAACCAGCGGTCCGACAGGAAGTAAAGCCATTTCCCGTCGGGGCTCCAGGCCGGGGTGTAGGAATCGACGCGGGCGTTGGTAAGTTCGGATATCCGGCCCGTCTCCGCCTCGAGGAGCATGATCTGGTTGAATCCGTTCGACGCGCCCTGGACGAAGGCGAGCCAACGGCTGTCCGGAGACCAGGCGAGGTCGTCGAACATGCCGACCTCGGAGACGGCGATCCGCGTCAGGGCTTTCTTGCCTGCGTCGAACACCCAGAGCTGGTAGTCCTTGTCGGCGAAGGCAATCCGCTTGCCGTCTGGAGAAGGGATGCCGTCGAAGCGGAGGACCTTGGCCCCGGTCGTCAACTGTTCGGCCGGGCCGAGACCATCGGCCGCAAAGCGGTGGAATTCCCACTCTCCGGTCTCATCGGACAGGACCATCAGGCTCTTGCCGTCGCCGAGGAAACGCGCCGCCCGGGCCCGGACGCCCTCCTTGCGGCTGACGCGGACCCAGCGGCCGTCGCTGACGGGTGCGACGAAGACGTGGCCGCGGGAAACGAGCACGATGCGGTCGCCCGAAGGGGAAATGTGCCCCGAGGTGAGGAAATCGAGCGGTTTCGTCACCCACTTCTCGCGCATCTGGTCGAAGTCCGAGGGCAGGGTGATCTCGACAGCGGCATCCTTGCCGGTGGCGATGTCGAAGACGCGGATGTCGGCCACGAGCTGGTAGGCGATCCGTCCGGCGTCGAGACTGGGCGAGCTGGCATCATATCCTTTGTGGAAGGTCAGCTGCTTGAGTCCTTCGCCCTTGAGATCCGCGGACCAGATGTTCATGGTGCCGTCGCGGTCGCTCAGGAAATAAACGCGGTCCTGCCAGACCATCGGGTTCTTGCTCGTCCCGACATAGTCCGCGGTCAGGGGCGCGGCTTCCCCGGATCCGGGCACAAAGGACCACAGGTTCTGGACCGTGCCCCCCTTGTACCGTTTCGTGTAGCTACCCTGGAAAGGGAGCCGCGTGAAATACAGCGTTCCGCCCGACGGGTCGAACGAGCCGTCGGCGGCCTGGTTGAGCGGGAGGAGCGTCTCAGTGTTCGTCGCCGGGTCGAGGACGACGAGTTGGGTGTTGGGAAGGGTCGAGTATTTCTGGGTGGCGTAGAGGATCCTGCCCTCGCGCGTCCATCCGACGACCGTCGCGGTCTGTCCGGCGAAGGTGCGACGGGCGGGTTGTCCCCCGGCGAGGGGCATGGTATAGACCTCGGTGGGGCCCTCATATTGGGCGGAGAAAGCCAGGGTCTGGCCGTCGGGCGAAATCGCCGGATATGCTTCCATTCCCGGATGCGACGTCAGACGGCGGGCCATTCCCCCGCGGACATCGACCGTCCAGAGATCGCCTTCGGAAGCAAGGACTATGATATCCCCATGAATGGCCGGAAAACGGTAATAACCGTTCCGACCGGAGGCAAAGCCGGCTTGGGTGAGGCCGAGGAGGCAGAGGACAACTGCGGCGAAGTTGAGCGCTTTTTTCATGACGTTCTCCTTTTCATACGGTTCTTTAACGGTTTGCCTAATGGACGCGGGCGGGATATCGAGGGAATCAAGGTTGTCGGACGGCCAACGCGCATGCGCGGAATGACTATATTTCCGGATGCCGATTGAAGTCAAATCGGAAACCGCTCCGCCCGGATCGCCGGGAACGCGCTTACGCCCGGTTTTGTCGCGGCCATCCAGACTTTCGGGCATCGGATCTATATTCGCCCGCTTCTTTATTTTCTGGCGACCGGGGGAGGCCAGGACGAGGCGGGCGTCTTCCACGACATTCCGCTGATCGACGACTCGCGGTTGGCGGAGATTTTCGCCCGTGAGGCGCAATCGATGCTAGTTCGCAAGGAGCCGCTGAGCCCGGAGTGGGCGGAACGGCGGTGATTTAGAGAACCGGTTGACATCCTATCTTGAAGGGTTCTATCATCCCGATCGATTGTTATTCTTTTATCGAAACATCCCGTTAGGAGGATTCGATGAAATCTCTCGTCACTTGGCTCATTGCCGCGGTTTTATTCCAGGTTGCCCCGGCAACGGCCTCGCAAGAAAGCCGGTTGTTGCGCGATCCCGATATTTCGGACACGCAGATCGTTTTCACTCATGGCGGCGATCTCTGGGTGGTCGCTCGGACCGGAGGAGACGCTCGGCGGCTGACGGCTTTTCCAGGAGTGGAGAACAATCCGCACTTCTCGCCCGACGGACAACTGGCGGCTTTTTCCGCTGCCTACGACGGAAACACCGATGTTTACGTTGTTTCGGCCTCCGGGGGGGAACCCCGCCGGCTCACCTGGCACCCAGAGGAGGATATCGTGCGCGGTTGGACTCCGGATGGTTCGCGGGTCTTGTTTGCCTCGGGTCGCGCCAGCGCGCCGATCGCCTATCCAAAATTTTGGACGGTGGCTTTGACGGGCGGCCAGCCCCAACCTCTGCCCATACCGCGAGTCTTCAAGGGTTCGTATTCCCCCGATGGAGCCCGTTTGGCGTACCAAATGATCGAGCCCTGGGAATCCGAGTTCCGCAATTATCGCGGCGGCCAGAACAACCCCATCCGCATCGTCGATCTTGCTTCGTTTGAGGAAGAGAAACTCCCCTGGGACGGTTCGAATGACAACTCTCCTGTCTGGCTCGGCAATACGGTCTATTTCTTGTCGGATCGCGACTACGCCATGAACGTCTGGGATTATGATCTCAGCACCAAGAGCGTGCGCCAGCTCACCCACTTCAGCGATTACGACGCCAAGCAGATTGCCGGACATAAGGGGACTCTGGTCATTGAGCAGGGCGGCTGTCTCCACACCCTGGATATCGCGAGCGGAGAGCTGAAAAAACTCGACATCACCGTCCAGGGCGATTTTCCCTGGGCTCGCCCTCATTGGTCGAAGGTCGGGGAAAAGCTCACGGAGCCGGCGTTATCCTCTTCGGGAAAAAGGGCCGTGTTCGCCGCCCGGGGCGAGATCGTCAGCATTCCGGCGGAAAAGGGGGACGCGCGCAATCTCAGCCGCAATCCCGGCGCGGCGGACCGGAGCCCGGCCTGGTCCCCGAACGGCGAAAAGATCTCGTGGTTTTCCGACGCATCCGGAGAATACGCGCTTGTGATCGCCGACCAACAGGGCGAAAACCGGAAGGTCATCCGCCTCCCCCATCCGACGTTCTTTTACTCTCCGGTGTGGTCGCCGGACTCATCCGCGATCGCTTTTTCCGACGCCAATCGTGATCTCTGGCTAGTCCATGTCGCCTCGGAAACGATCAAACGAATCGATACCGAGGGTTTTGCCCATCCCGAGCGCATCATCTACCCGTGCTGGTCACCCGATTCCAAGTGGATAGCCTATGCCAAACGGCTGCGCAATGAGTACGGAGCGATATTCGTTTACTCGCTGGACAAGGGAACGACAGCGCAGTTGACCGACGGCATGTCGGACTCCCGGATGCCGGCCTGGGACGCCTCTGGAAAATACCTGTACTTCCTGGCTTCCACCGATTACGGCCTCAACGTCGGCTGGCTCGACCTGTCTTCCTACCAACGTCCAATCACTCGCAGTCTCTATGCCATCGTGCTCGCTAAAGACACGCCCACGCCTCTCGGGCTCGAGAGTGATGAAGAAACCGCCAAGAAACCTGAAAAGGAAGACAAAGGCAAAGCCGGCGACAAAGAATCCGGGAAGGACAAAGCTGTCCCGCCAATGAAAATCGACTTTGACGGCTTGCAGGGGCGAATCGTCGCTTTCCCCATAAAGGCCCGGGATTACCGGCAGCTCGTGAGCGGTGAGGAAGGGACGCTCTTTCTCAGTGAAGCGGTCCTCAACGAAGAAGGTCTTGTTTTGCACCGCTGGATCACGAAGGAGCGCAAATCAAAGGAATTTCTGAGCGGGCTGTCCGATTTCTCCGTTTCGGCCGACGGCAAGAAAATCCTCTATGGCTTGGGCGGTAAGAGCTGGGGGATCGTTGACGCATCGGGAACCCCCAAGCCGGGCGACGGCAAGATCGCCAGCGACGAGCTGCAGATCTTTGTCGATCCCGCCGCCGAATGGCGGCAGATTTTCAAGGAAGCCTGGCGTTTCCAGCGGGACTATTTCTACGTGCGCAACGTCCACGGCGTGGATCTGGATTGGCTTTATCAAACCTACGCGCCCTGGATCGAGCATGTCAAACATCGGGCCGACCTCAACTATGTTCTTGATATTCTCGGCGGCGAGACATCCATCGGGCATTCCTTTGTCGGCGGCGGCGATTTACCCAAGCTGGAACCGGTCCCGGTGGGCCTGCTGGGTGCTGATTTCTCCGTCGATTCCGGGCGTTACAAAATTCTTAAGATCTACACGGGGGAAAGCTGGAATCCCGATCTTAAAGCGCCGTTAGCGGGGCCGGGAATCGACATCAAGGAGGGGGAGTACCTGGTTGCCGTCAACGGCCGCGAGCTTGATGCCGGCCTGAATCCCTACAGTCTCTTTGAGCGAACCGCCGGAGTGCAAACGCGGATAAAAGTCAATGCAAAGCCGAGCTTGGAGGGAGCGCGGGAAATCACGGTTGTTCCGGTCCGGAGCGAGGAAGCCCTTCGGCGGTGCGAATGGATTGAGCATAACCGTCGTCGCGTCAACGAGCTGTCCGGGGGAAAGCTGGCCTACGTTTGGCTGCCGGATACCGCCGACGGCGCCTATGTCAATTTCAACCGTTACTTTTTCGCCCAGAAGGACAAGAAAGGCGCCATTGTCGACGAACGGTTCAATCAGGGCGGCTCTATCGCAGATTACATCATCGATCTCCTCGCGAGGCCGCTCCTCGGATACTTCAACAACCCGCTTGGCGACAAGCAACCCTGGACGGCGCCCAACGCCGCGATTTTCGGCCCCAAGGTAATGATCATCAATGATGCGGCCGGATCCGGCGGCGACATGATGCCCTATATGTTCAAGCTGCGGGGCATCGGTCCTTTAGTGGGGACGCGGACATGGGGCGGACTCGTGGGCATCTGGGATGTGCCCTCATTAATCGATGGCGGCCGCATCACGTCGCCCCGGGGGGGCTTTTACAACATCAACGGGGAATGGGACGTGGAGAACAAGGGCGTGGCGCCCGATATCGAGGTTGAGATGGAGGTGAAAAGCGTCAACGCCGGAGGCGACCCCCAATTGGAAAAGGCCGTTGAAGCGGCCATGCAGGCGCTCAAGACCGGCGAGGTCAAGCTCCTTCCCCAGCCGCCGGATCCGGTTCGCGTCCGTCGCCCCCATCGTTAAGTTGCCGGCGGAATCACGGCTGTCGCTTATTGCGAAGAGAGTTTTTTCCTCGGTTCGCCTTTTTTTGGAGTTTTATCAGGAGTCTTGACAGCCGCGGAGAATCCGAAGGGAGCTGTTCAGGCCGTTCATTAAAAGGAAACGCTCAGACCCGCTTTGAGATAGAGCCCGGACAGGTCGATGACCGCGTCCCGGATGAGGGTCAGCCGGCGGCCGCCCCAGATGTCGGGCATTTTCAAGGTTCCGTAGCCGGGTTTATGGCCGGCGTCTTCGTACTCATAATAATAAAGAGGTCGATCCTCCCGGTCGTCCGAAAAACCGCCCCCGGGAAAATTCCAGGTATTATGAAAATCCCCCTTGAAGCCCGTCAGCTTCGCCCTTCGGTAGCCGGCGTCAATCGAAAGCCGGAGAAGTGATGACAATGCGCCATCGAGTTCTAAACCCGCGGAAAAACCCGGGTTGAAGGCGCGAGTCCGGACCGTCCAATCCATCCAAAGGATCTTTTCGCCCGTGGAAAGGCTCGTGTAGGACCAAGAGCCCGTGTCCTCGAATGTCGTCCAATACCCTTCCGCGGCGGCGTAAGGGCGAAGGTTGAGCCGGGCCGAGATCGGCCAGGAACAGGCGATCCCCAGCCGCCCGATGTAGCTTCGGATCCGATCGTCGCGGGTATAAGCCGCGTCGACAGCCGGATAGGCGACCACGAATTCGTTCCCGGTCGTCGCGGCGCGGACGGAGCCGAAGGAAACCAGGAGATGGATCCGCGGCTCAATCGGAATGAACAGCGCCGCTTCAAAATTCGCCGAGAGGCCGACCGTCTTTAATCCGGGGCCCCGGGCGGACGATCCCGCCTCCGACTCCTGGATCCGGACGTAGTCGCGCAAGAAGGTGTTGAGGTCGTCGGGGGAAATCCAGGCCGGCCCGCCCGAAATCCGCAGCATCCAATTCCCGCTGTCGCAGAGTGCGGCCGGCGCAAGACCGGCTACGGCGATGAGAACCGCGAGGGTTTTTTTCATGAGCGGTTCGCTTGACCTTCGCATCCTTTAAGGACATTATAGGATTTATTCTGAGACGCCGCAAACGGCTTCGGCCTCGAGCCGCCGGAGCCCGGCCGAGGTCATCATGAACGTCATCCCAAAACGATCGGCGTTGCTGCTCGCGGGAATCCTGGCGGCGGCTCTGGCGGGATTTGCCGGGAACGGAAAGCCGCATCGCTTCGAGTTTTTTATCGTTTATGGACCCAGCTTGGCGGGCGGCGCCGCGGTTTACCCGAACGCCTACAACCCTCACCCTGGATATATAATCCCGGGATCTTATGTTCGTCAAACGCTCGCGATCGATCCGGCCACGGCGGAACGTCTCGCTGCGGGCGGGACTTATTTTCTCGGCCGCGGCTTGGGGATCCGCCTGGCGCTCCTCTTCGAATCCCGGCCGATCGGAGGCGAAAACACGCCGTACGATTATCTTTATCTCTACACCACCACAATCCCGCCCGATTACGTTCCGGTCGACACCAGCTATGCCCGGACGGTTGACTGGCCCTCGAGCGAGGGACGGATCAAGGAATGGGGAGGGCGTCTGGAGCTCGTCTGGCGGCGGCCGGTATCATCCGCTCTCGAAATCGCCGTTGCGGGCGGTCTGTCCTTGACGTCGGCCGGCGGCCGCCTCCATCCCTTGGGATTCACCGATCAGTGGGAAGGCGGTCACGGCGTTCTGTTCCTCGAAGACTATCTCGTTTATCTCAAGCTTCCGGCCCGGATGATAGCCGGCGCGGTTTTGGGGCTCGAAGCCTCCCTTCGTCTTTCCGAGCATTTTTGGCTGAGGATGGGGGCGGATTATCAAATAACCGGATCATATGAAGCGACGCCCGAAATCCAACGGGTTCTTTCTTATTATTCTCTCGATGAGGCGACGACGGAGACCGTCAGGCTCGTCGAGAGCCGATTCGACCTTCAGCCTCTCCGGCTGTCCCTGTCCCATGCCTCATTCGGAGTGGGCATCTCTTTCCGCCTCTGAGTCCGGTTTCGGGATTCAAGGCCGTGTTTGATCTTGGAAATCAGAAACAAGCGCCCCCGGTTTTTGAGGACCCGGCCGGTTTCCGCGTCTCGGTTGCCCCGCCTCTTTCAAGTCTGATAAAATCGCTCCCATCATGCGAATCCAGAGATACCGGGCGTCGCAATGAAGGCGCTCGTCACCGGGGCCACGGGATTCATCGGCGGCCACCTCGTCGAAGCCCTCCTGGCCCGAAACGACGAAGTGAAGGTTCTCGTCCGCCCGGAAAGCCGGACGGGCGGTTCAAATCAATCCGCGGCCGTCCCCGTCAAGGGCGATTACCGCGATCCGGCGTCGCTTGCCCGCGCCGTCTCGGGGATGGACGTCGTTTTTCATGTCGGCGGCCTGATCACCGCTCCCGACGACGCGGCCTATAACGAAGACAATGTCCTGCCCACGCGGGCGCTGATTTCCGTCTGTGCCGAATCGGCCCCTGCGTTAAAGCGGTTTGTCTTTGTCTCGAGCATCAGTGCGACCGGGCCTTCCCCGGCCGGAATTGTTTTAGACGAAACCGCGCCGCTGCGGCCGGTTTCCGGATACGGCCGAAGCAAGGCCGCCGCCGAGGAAATCACCCGGTCGTTTTCCGGCCGGGTCCCCTGGACGATCCTCCGGCCGTCCAACGTCCTCGGCCCGCGGCAGAAGGAATTGTTCACATCGATTTCATTGATTGGAAAACGGATCAAACCGTTGATCGGGAATGGCCGGCCTCAGACAAGCGTCGTCTCGGTCTGGGACGTCGTCCGGGCGCTGATTCTTTCGGCCGAACATCCGGCGGCCGTCGGCCGGACCTACTTCGTCACTTCCGGCCGGCCGTACGCTTGGCGGGAAATCACGGACGCCGTAGCTTCCGAGCTGGGCGTGCGGTGCGTTTATCTCCCGGTTCCTTATCCCATCCAATGGGCCGTAGGCGCAGTGTCCGAGGCGGCGGCCGGGCTCAGGCATAAGGTTCCTCTCCTGACGCGGGAGACGGTCGCTGCGACCCGGAAATACTACTGGAACTACGACGATTCCCGCGTCAGGCGCGAACTGGGCTTCGAGCCGGGATTCGACATGGCTGGGGCGATACGGAAAACGGTCGCCTGGTATGCCGAGCGGGGGCTGGTGAAAATCCGATGATGGCAGCCGCCGATCGTCCCCGGGGAAGCGAAATCGCAGGACTGTACGGCCGGAAAATCCGCTTTTTCGGCGTCGAGCTGCAAATCACCGACACGATCGTCCTCTGGGGTTTGATCGTCCAGGCGGCGCTGTTTCTCGTGTTCGGCCGCCGGATCAACCAGCCGCTCCTGCTCGCGGCGAAAAACGCGGGCCTGGCCGCGCTGTATGTTTTTTCCGTCTTCCTCCTGACGAAGGTCAAGTCCCGGATTCTTTACTTTCTTATCCGGACCGGCTCGGTACAGTTGTTGTTTGCGTATCTCTATGAAGCGACTCATCCGCTCCAGTTGATGTTCCTCCCGTGGCAGGATGTGCCGGTTCTGGCCGCCGAGCAGGCCGTTTTCGGCGTTCAACCGACCCTTTGGCTCGAACGGTTCATTTCGACCCCGCTTACCGAGTGGATGATGTTCTCCTACGTGATCTACCTGGTTGTCTACCCGCTGGTCGCCGGACTGATTTATTTCAAGCACGGCGAGAGGGCGCTGGAGGACTATCTTTTCACGCTGGGATTAGTCAACCTGGCCTGCGACCTCGGATTCATCCTTTACCCGGTGGCCGGGCCGATGTGGTACATGCCGGAAGCCTATTCCGTCCCGCTCAACGGCGGCCTGTTCACGTATCTAGGCGAATACATCCGGACCCACGCCCACCTGGCCGGCGGCTCGATTCCCAGCCCGCATTGTTCCGTCGCCACGGTCATGTGGCTGATGACCCGCCGCTATGTCCGCCGATGGTTTTATATCCTTGCCCCGGTCGTTTTGAGCCTCTATGTCTCGACGGTTTACTGCCGCTATCACTATATCTCGGATTCGATCGCTGGCCTCGTCCTTGGGATTATTGCTATACTGGCCGGGCCGTCGATGGTCCGGGCCTGGAACCGCCGGGCCGGTCGGCGGCGGTCCAAAGTGACTTCATGAACAAAGTATTCATAACGGGGGCCAACGGATTCATCGGGTCCAACCTCTGCCGGCATTTGGCGGCGGCCGGATGGGAAGTGAGCGGCCTCGTCCGGCCCACGTCCGATCTTCATTTTCTCGACGGGGTCGGGATTCGCTTAGTCAAAGGAGATCTCTGCGATCCTTCTTCGTTTCGAATTCCGGACGGCGTTACCCACATCATCCACTCCGCCTCGCGTCATCCTTCGCCCGGCCGACGTCATCGGGCCGGGCGACCGGACGACGGCCGGCCGCCTGTACCGGGAGGCGGAGCGGGGTCTGCCGCTGATCGTCGGCAGGGGGCGCTGCCGTTTCGGGTACACCTACATCGGAAACTTCTGCCGGGCGGCTGAAGCGGCCCTTCTCCGCGACGGAATCGAAGGCCGGGCGTACACGGTGACGAACGGCCGGCTTCCCACGTGGGGCGAATATCTCGGCGCAGTAGCCGCTGGTTTCGGGAAAAAACAGCGGCTCCGTATTCCGGCCTGGGCGGCCTTCGCCGTCGCCTGGGGGATGGAAGCCGTCCACAGACTCCGGCCTTCCTACGACCCGAAGCTGACGTATTACCGGATCATGCGGGTGACGACCGAAACGACCTACGACATTTCCCGGACGAAGGCCGACCTGGGATATGTCCCCGACGACGATTTCGAGCGCCAGGTCGCCGACACGCTGGCCTGGTATCGGGAGGAGCGGGCCCATGGGCATATCCGTTGATTCCGCCGCCTGGCCGGGAATTCTCCTGATTTATGAAGCCGTCGCTCTGACTTTGCTTCAAACGGTCTTCAGCCGGAAACGGTTTCTCAAAAACTGCGCCGACGACTTCTTGGCGGTCCGGCGCTATTTTCTTTCCCTGTTTACGTTCGGGCTGGCCGTTCCGGTGACGTCGGTGTTTGCCCTCGCGCCGGATCCGGTCGGGGTTTTCCATTCCCTGGGGCTTCGGGCCGGGAGATGGAAGCTCGGGTTGGTCCTGGTGGCGGCTTCGATCCCCGTCTCGCTGATCGCCGGCGCGATCGGGTCCGGCGATTCCGAAATGCGTTCGTTTTACCCGTTTTCGAAGAAGGCCCTGTCCGGGTGGAAAACCTTCATCGGATACGAATTGAGTTATTTGCTTTTTTATTACACCGGCTGGGAATTCGTTTTCCGCGGCGTTTTGTTTTTCCCCATCGCCGCGGCCGCCGGCTTACTTCCCGCCCTGGCCGTGTCGACGATCGCCTCCACGCTTTTTCATATCGGCCATCCGGACACGGAAATCTTCGCCGCCCTGGGGGCGGGCATCGTCTTCGGCCTCATCGCCTGGCACACCGGATCCTTCCTTTATTTGGTCCCAATCCACGCCTCAATCGGGATCGCGACCGACGCGTTCCTTTACCGGAAAAGCTCGCGGGAGCGTTCCCGCCTGTGAAAATCCTCGTCACCGGCGCAACGGGATTTGTCGGGTCGGTGCTTCTTCCCCGGTTGTTTGTGCGATACGGCATCGCGGCCGTCTCGGCCTTTGTCCTTCCCGGCGACCGGATCCCGGAATCCTGGGCGGGCCGGGGCGTTCGGATTCACGAGGGCGACATCGCCGATTCAACGGCGGTCCTGGCCGCGGTCGCGGGCAAGACCCATGTCGTCCACCTGGCCGGCTTGATCTCGTATTGGAAAGGCGATCGGGAGCGGCTTTTCCGGGTCAACCGGGACGGCGCAAGGACCGTCGCCGAGGCCTGTCTTGACGCGGGGATCGAGCGCCTGATCCATGTTTCTTCGGTCGGGGCGATCGGCTTTCATAAAGACGGCCGCCCGGCCGACGAGGAGGTCCCGTACAACTGGCCGGACTCGATTCTCTACATGGCTTCCAAGCACGAAGGACAGCTCGCCGTCGAAGACCTCGTTGAAAAGTGCGGCCTCCCGGCGGTCATCTTTAATCCCGCCTCTATCATGGGGCCCGGAGATCACGATCCAAGGACGCCGCACAACCGGCTTTATGGCCTGGTCTCGAAAAAGCGAATTCTCGGGTCGTTCATGGGCGGCCTGGCGGTCGTCGACGTCCGGGATCTCGTCGATCTCCTCTGTGGCGCGCTGGACAAGAAAGGCCGGAACGGAGAGCGTTACCTGGTCGTAGGGGCCAATCTCAAGTATTCCGATGTCATCCGGATCATCGGACGGGCCTGCGGGCTAAAATCCCGGTTTTCAAGAAGCGGCCGTTGATCACGTTCGCCTACGGCCGGATGAGCGGGTGGCGCTCTTATTATGACAACGGCAAAAGCATCCGCGAGTTCGGACACGTTTATCGGCCCGTCGAGCAAACCATCGCCGACGGCTGGGATTATTATCGCCGGGAACACCGGCGCGGGAACGTCGACAAGGAGTGAGGTCGTTTCCTCATGAATCACACGGAAGCAAAGCAGCTCGCGCGGGTCCTGGGTTTTTGGGACATCGTCGCCCTGGTTGTCGGCGGCGTCATCGGTTCGGGGATCTTCCTGGTCCCGAAGGATATGGCCGCCGCGGTCGGCAGCCCGCTTCTCATCATGGCGGTCTGGGTCGCCGGGGGAGTCCTGAGCTTGTTCGGTGCCCTGTCCTTCGGCGAATTGGGCGCGGCGATGCCGGAAGCCGGCGGCGTTTATGTCTATCTCCGTGAGGCCTATGGTTCCGTCATCGCTTTTCTTTTCGGCTGGACGCTCTTTTTAGTGATCGACTCCGGGGCGATCGCGACCCTGACGGTCGCGTTTTCCTCGAAATACCTGCCCCATTTCTTCGCCCTTTCTCCGGCCGCGCAGAATATCGTCAGCGTCGGCTTCATTTTATTCCTGATGGTGATGAACTACATCGGCGTACGGAGCGGGGCGAATCTTCAGAATCTTTTAACGGTGATCAAATTCGTCGGCCTGATCGGAATCTGCGGCGCGATCTTCATCTTCGCCAAGGGGAACCCCGCGAATTTCGTCCAATCCGGAGGCGCGCTGCCTTCGGGCAGCCTCGTCGGCGCCTTCGGGATCGCCCTGGTCGCGTCGCTTTGGGCTTACAAAGGGTGGGAAGCGGCGACGTACAGCGCCGGGGAAATGAAAAATCCCCAGCGCAACCTTCCCTGGGGGATTCTCATCGGCACCGCGATCTGCGTCGTTCTGTATGTCCTCGCCCAATTGGCGTATCTGTATGTTTTGCCGGCTGCCGCAATCGCCAAATCCGACCGGATCGCCGCCGACGCCATGAACATCGCGGTGGGGGGGATCGGAGCGTCGATCATCTCGTTCATTATTCTTTTTTCCATCATGGGGGCGGCCAACCAGAATTTTGTCTGCTCGCCGCGCGTTTATTACGCCATGGCGAAGGACAGCCTGTTGTTTTCGAAACTGGCGGCGGTTCATCCGAAATTCCTGACCCCTCATGTTTCGATCATCGCCCTCAGCGTGTGGAGCATCGTCCTCAGCCTGTCCGGAAAGTTCGAGCAATTGTTCACGTACGTCATTTTCGGCGAATGGATCTTTTTCGGCCTGACCGTCGCCGCGGTCATCGTTCTCCGGCGCAAACGCCCCGACCTGCCCCGGCCTTATAAAACCTGGGGGTATCCGGTCACCCCGGTCGTTTTCGTCCTGGCTTCACTTTATATCGCCGTGAGCGCGTTGATCAGCAAGCCGTTGGAGGCGTTGACCGGCCTCGGGATCATCCTCCTCGGGCTGCCGTTTTATTTCTTCGGGAAAAGTAGAAGCAAAAGGGGGATGTGATCCCTCCGGTTTTATTGAACCTGGGCTACGCGCGGTCGGAGATTCGGTGAAGGGAATTTGGAATTGGGGCGCCCCCCGGGATGGGAGGCGCCCCTTGGGACAAAAATGGGATTGGGACCTAAGGGGAAGAGGCGACCCGGTCGTCGCGGACAACCCGGCCGTTATAGACGACTTTATTGTCCATGACGACGATCCGGCCTTCTTTAAGGACATGTTTCACCGGGTTCCGGCCGACGTGGTAAACGAGATCGGCCAAACTCGGCATATCGCATAAAACCAGGTCCATTTTTTTCCCCGGCTCAAGACTTCCTCGGTCATCATGCTCCCGGACGGCGTAGGCGCCGTTGGCGGTCGCCGCGTTGAGGGCTTCCTCGATCGTCATCCGCATCTGGAAGACGCCGAGCTGGACGACCCATTGCATGTTCGAAGTCATCGAGCTTCCGGGGTTGAAGTCCGAAGCGAGGGCGACGGCTGCGCCGGAGTCGATCAGGCGGCGGGCCGGGGCCTTCTTGTCCTGCATCAGGAAAAACGGAACGTTGGGCAGCAGGATCGCGGCCGTTTCGCTCCCGGCCAGAGCAGCGACGCCGCTTTCGGTGATCGCAATCAGATGCTCGGCCGAAACCGCCCCCAGCCGGGCGGCGAGTTCCGTTCCGCCTAGGGAGACGAACTCGTCCGCGTGGATCTTAAGTCCGAAACCGGCCGACAGGGCCGCCTCCGCCAGCCTTTTTGTTTCATCCAGAGAAAACACGCCCTCCTCGCAGAAAACATCGAAGAATCGGGCCAGGCTTTGATCGCGGACCGCGGGAACGATCGTGTGAATAAGAAGGTCAAGATATTCCTCCTTTCGATCGCGGAATTCGTCCGGGATTTCGTGGGCGCCCATGAACGTCGGGATGAGGTCGACCGGGTGAAGGGCGCCGGCGTCGCGCACGGCTTCGAGTTGCTTGATTTCGTCGGCGAGATTGAGCCCGTAGCCGCTTTTGGCTTCGGCCGTGGTCGTTCCGTGGAGAAGCATTTCGTCGAGGCGGGCCAGACACAGATCGCGGAGTTCCTCGCGCGTCGCGGCCCGGGTCGCCCGGACGGTCGAACGGATGCCCATGCCCCGGGCGGCAAGTTGCTGATACGTCCAGCCCTGGATTCTCAGGGAGAATTCGTTGGCCCGGCTTCCGGCAAACGGCAGGTGAGTGTGGGCGTCGACGAATCCGGGGAATCCGACAAGCCCGCCGGCGTCGAGCGTCACGGCCCCGGCTTCCGGCCGGACGGTCCGCCGGAATTCCTCCTCGGACCCGACGAACACGATCCGGCCGCCGCACCCGGCGATCCAGGCGTTTTCGACGAGGCCGGCGTCGTTGAGGGCTTCCCGGCGCTTCGGGATCGGACCGCGGCAGGTCGCGAGTTCCCGGCATCCGGTCACAACGCAATCGGCTTTGATCATGAGGATTTGCGGAGTTGATGACCTTTGATGCGGATGAACGCCGGGGTTTCTAAATCGTCGTAGTCGGTTTCGGCGAACGCGTTCGGGTGGGGCGTTTTTGCCGCCGCCCTCGTCGCC
Source organism: Candidatus Aminicenantota bacterium (assembly GCA_026393895.1). Classification (GTDB taxonomy): domain Bacteria; phylum Acidobacteriota; class Aminicenantia; order Aminicenantales; family UBA4085; genus JAAZPG01. The sequence goes on along the minus strand of JAPKZG010000063.1, from coordinate 2,123 downwards.
GGAGAAGCGAAGTCGGGGATCCGGGATCCCTTCGGCTCGAATTCATACGGCGGGGTGTTCATCCGGATGGGGAAGGGCGGAGGCGTTTTCCGGAAGACCGGGGTCGCATTCGCAGCCCTGATCGCCGCCTCCGCGGTCACGGACGCTTCCCGATGAATTCCGGGTTCGAACCCGGTGGCGATGACCGTCACTTTGACCATTTCCTTCATGGCTTGATCAATAATCGCCCCGAAGATGATGTTGGCGTCGGGGTGGGCGAGGGTGTGGATCAGCTGGGCGGACTTGTGGACTTCGTGGAGCGTCAGGTCCTTGCCGCCGGTGATGTTGATCAGGATTCCCCTGGCGCCCTGGATCGTCGTGTCGATCAGCAGCGGGCTGCTGATGGCCTTGTTGGCCGCCTCGGCCGCCCGGTTCTGGCCGGCCGCCAACCCCGTCCCCATGAAGGCCATGCCCATGCCCTTCATGATCGTTCGGACGTCGGCGAAATCGAGGTTGATGATGCCCGGCGTCGTGATCAAATCGGAAACGCCCTGGACGGCCTGCCGGAGGACGTCGTCGGCGATGCGGAAGGCGTCCTGCATCGATGTGTCCAGGGAGACGGTCTGGAGGAGCCGCTCGTTGGGGATGGCGATGACCGTATCGACGGCAGATTTGAGGTCGATTAGGCCTTCCTCCGCTTGTCGGGCCCGCTGGCGGCCCTCGAACTCGAAGGGCATCGTGCAGATAGCGACGCAGAGGATATCGAGTTCGGCGGCTAGGTTAGCGATGATGGGCGTGGCCCCCGTTCCCGTTCCGCCGCCCAATCCGGCGGTCAGAAAGACCATGTCCGAGCCCTCGAGAAGCTCGAGGAGCTTTTCGGTGTCTTCCATGGCCGCGCCTTTTCCCGTCTCGGGCCGTCCGCCCGAGCCCAGACCTTTCGTGAGCTGCGGGCCGATCTGGACCTTGATGGGCGCCCGGCTGGAATTCAGGGCCTGAACGTCGGTGTTGACGGCGATGAAATCGACGCCGTTGATCCCGGATTCGATCATCCGGTTGAGGGCGTTTCCACCGCCCCCGCCGATTCCGATGACCCGGATCTTGGCGTTGAATGATTCCTCCACCAGTTGAAATTTGAGTTTGCTGTTCTTGTCCATGTTCACGGTGCCCTCCTAATCTTCCTTGAATAGATTTTTAAATTTAGCCCACAGGCCGCGTTTTCTGTCTCTGTTCAGGCCGCCCGGACCGGCCAATCCGTACCCGTAAAGGAGAAGCCCGACGGGCGTGGCGAAGTCCGGGGTCCGGACCCGATCCATGAGTCCGCCGACGCCGCCGGGATCGCCGCGCCGGACCGGGAGGTCGAAAATTTCCTCGGCGACGACTTCCAGCCCGTCGAGCAGGGCCGTCCCGCCCGTCAAGACGAACCCGGCGTTCAGCGATTTTTCGAAGCCCATGCGCTTGATGTCGTTGTCGACGAGCCTGAAAATTTCCTCGGCGCGCGGCTGGATGATCTCGGCCAGGAGCTGGCGCGAGAGGATCCGGGGCTTCCGGTTCTGGCCGATGACCGGGACTTCGATCGTCTCCTGCTCCTCGCCCGGGGGCGGGAGAGCGCAACCGAATTTTTTCTTGATTTTTTCGGCGTCGGGGATGGCCGCCCGGAGCCCGACGGCGATGTCGTTGGTGAAATTGTCGCCGCCCAGCGGGATGATGGACGTGTACCAAAGGCTCCCGCGCTCGAAAACGGCCACCTCGGTCGTTCCCGCCCCGATGTCGATGAGGCCGACGCCGAGCTCTTTTTCGTCCGACGACAGGACAGCCGCGCTGTCGGCGATCTGGGCGAGGACGAGGCTCTGGATGGCGATGTCGGACCGCTCGATGCAGGTTCGGAGGTTCTGGAGAAGGGTCACCGCTCCGGTGACGAGGTGAACGTTGACTTCGAGCTTGATGCCGTTCATTCCCAAAGGATCGCGGATGCCGTCCTGCTCGTCGACGATGAACTCCTGGGGGATGACGTGGATGATTTCCCGGTCGGGCGGGATCGGGACGGCCTTCGACTGCTCGAGCACCCGGCGGATGTCCTCGCGGGTGATTTCCCGGTTCCGGCCGGACACGGCGATGACGCCCCGGCTGTTGAAGCTCTTGATGTG
>JAPKZG010000071.1 GCA_026393895.1 Candidatus Aminicenantota bacterium | reverse complement strand
CCTAGCGGATGGGCAGCCCCAAGATGCTCCTACCTTTTGGCCGGAAGAAGCTCATTGAAAAAGTCGTCGCCGGCGTCATGAAATTCCGGGTCGACGTGATCCTCGTCGTCCTGGGCGCCCGGCGCGGCGAGATCGAGCGGCTGCTCCGGACTTATCCGGTGAAGCCGGTTTTCAATCCCAATTTCGAACGAGGCATGTTGTCGTCCATTCAGAAGGGCCTGGATGAACTTCCCGGCGAGGTCCGCGCCGTTCTGGTCGTCCTGGGCGATCAGCCGTGGACTCCGGCATCCGTGGTCGAAAGGCTCGTCGCCGGATTCGAACGAAGCGGAAAGGGGATCGTCCTTCCGGTGCATCGAGGCCGACGCGGTCATCCCGCGCTTATCGATCTCAAATACAAGCGGGAGATCATGGATTTGGATCCGGCGGTCGGGCTGAGACAGCTGTTGCTCCGCCACCACGACGACGTCCTCGAAGTCCCCGTGCGGACCCCGTCCGTTCTCCGCGATATCGATCGTCCCGAGGATTTCCGCAAAGCCCTGAAGCCGAACCGGCGAATCCCCTCCGGGGCCATTGTTTTTTGACAGCGGAGTGAGTTTTCGGAATAATGAAGATCTACGAAACGGAAGGAAGAAAACACATGCGAAAAAAAACGGCATTCCTCGGGATTTTTGTCTTGTCCGTTTTGGCCCTGGCCGGCGCGGCTTCTCCGGCCTTCGCCCAAGATCCGGCCCGGAAAATCCTTTATTCTTTAGAGCCGGGCGAGACGATCATGAAGGCGGAAAGCATGATGGCGCTGACCGCTGAAGGCACCGACCTGACCCTCGTCACCACCAAGGGCGCGGGCGACCAGGGTCCGTTCTTCGTCTTTCGCGACGGGGCGAGGAAAGGCCCGTTCGCCGACCTGAAAGACGCCATGGCCGCGGCTTATGCGGGCGGAAAAATGTCTTCTGAGAATAAACGTGACTGCGCCGCATACACGCCTGATCCAGTCCCCGACGACACCCAGCCGAACATCACCGAAGAGGAAAGCGGAATGACTCTCCAATTCAAAGGCGTGAGTCTTGGTCCGCATTTCCTCATTCTTTTAAACAGCCTGACCCCGGATGGCGCCCGCGCCTATATCACGGCCATGGACAATGACAAATCCTGGCTCGAGTGCTCGGACGGCCGCAAAGTCTCGTTCGGCGGTACCCCCGGGGATCTTAAGGTCAGCCCCGACGGCAAGAATGCCGCCGTCCTGGTCACGGGCAGTTACAGCATGAACGCGATGAACGATTTGGGCAAACTGCCGCCCGATAAGATGGCTGCCGCTTTTAAGGAAATGGATAAGAAATATCTCTACACAATCGACGGTAAGAAATTCGGGCCGTTCGATTCCTTCGATTCTTCCTCGTTTTGGTTCCCGAAAATGACCAACGACCTTTATTTCCGCGTCGGCGACCAAGTCTTTCGAAACGGGGCTCCGATGATGAAGGCCGAATCGCTCGACCCCTGCAATTTTTATCCCAGCGTCGACGGCAAGTCATATGCGATGTTCGATTACTCGAACATCACGTTCAGCGACGGGGAAAAGTATCCGTCTCCCTTGGATGTCCGCGCCTATCAGGAGAAGGGGAAGACCGTCTTCAAGTGGATCGCCCTGGAGAATAACAAGGACCTCGTTGCCTACCAAAGAACGATGTAGGGCCCGGCCGTCGTTTGCGGCCGTCTTCGTTTTCGCGGGGTTTATCGTCGCTTCGGCCGCGTCGGCCCGAGCCAAGGATTATGCGGCGATTTTCGGCGAGAAATACGCCGAGGCCGAACGATTTCTCACTCAAAACGCCTGGATTGCCGATGCCCTCCGCTTGACGCCGGAGGAGACGCGGATCGCCCTCGCCGTCGTCTTCCCGGAGGTCATCCGGTTCAATGCCTTGGAGGACGCGATCCAGGTCCGCGGTCTCAAGGTGCTTTACATCCAGTACGGCCGCGCCTATATGAATTTCTCGGTCGGCCGCTTCCAGATGAAGCCCTCGTTCGTCGAACGCCTTGAATTCGATTATCAGCGCCTGTTTAGCGCCGACGAGAAAGCGGCGGTCGGGATCCCGGCCTTCGAGCGCGGCGACACGTCCGAGCTGCGGGGAAAAAGGGTGCTTCGCCTCGACGATCTGATTTGGCAGGTCCGTTATCTGAGGCTCTTTATGCTCGTGATGGAAAAGCGTTATGGACAGGTCGTCTTCGCGGGTGTCGAGGACCGGCTGCGTTTCTACGCCACGGCCTTCAATGCCGGATACGTTTCCGGAGAGACGGCGCTTCGGCGGATGATGAACGAGCGGCGGTTCCATACGGCCTTGCTTTTTCCCAGGACGACGTACAATTATGCCGATGTGGCGCTGTTTTTTTTCCGAAAAACAATCTGAAGGAGACCCTCATCATCGGCTTCCGTTGAAAAAAGCGAGGTGCTCCTCCAGGAGCCGGCCCGCAGCCTCGCGGACGGCGGCTATCGGATCGCCGTCGAGGATGTTCAGCCCCACGACCGGCTCGGCGAAGGAAAGATGGATGCAGGGCCGGACGCTCCGGGGAAAGACCATCTGCCCGATGACTTGGAGAAATTCGGCCAATTTCTGACGTTTGGCGGCGGACTTCCGGATTTTAACTAGGGGATGGTGCAGAAATCGCGGCATTAGGATGCCGCTTGCCATCGTTACTTGGAGCCGGGTCTCAGGAACTCGGCGCAAAATGATTTCGATGCTGTGCGACCAATCCCGGATCGCAGCCATGGCGCCGGGGCTCGTTTCCGGATCCGGCTCCACCTCATCATGAGGAAAGAGAAGGAGGGCCCCTCCGCTTTGGAGATGATCCATTGAAGCCCGCAGGGCCGTCGCTCGGCCGGCGGCATTGAGGGGGGCGAAAATGAAGTGGGTCCGGCCGGCCGCAAAGGCCCGGGTGAAAGGGACGTCCGAAAGGATCACCTTGAGATCTTGTCTCGGAACGGAGGCCATGATGGCTATGGAATCATATGCGCCCGGGTGGTTGGAAACCAGCAGGAGCGGTCCGTCCACGGGGATACGTTCCGTTCCGCGGGCCGTCACCCGAAGACGCAAATCGGCCAGGAGCCGGCGGCAGCCGCCGCTCAATCCTGAAGATCGAATTTCCTCGTCAAAGCGGGCGATAACTCCGCCGAACCGGCCGGCCGGAAATCGGAAAAGAGGCCCCAACCAACGGCGCAAGGCGCCGCAGCCTGATAATCCAAACGCCTTGAAGATTTCGTCCGTAATCTTCTCCCGGTAAAGGACGACGGCTTCCTGGTCAGGTAATGGGCGCATGGTTTCCGATATCTGCCGCGGGTCTCCGAACTGCCGGGAAACATAACACTCCCGGAGAACGGCCGTCAACAGAATCAAACAACGAAAACGTTTTATTTAATGGTCAATCTCCGGGGGCATCCTTGGTAGGATGGTTGTGGTAGCTATGGAGCGCGATTTGTTAACCTTCGCCCTATTATTCACCCTTAGCTTCTTTGGGAGTCAGAATGAAATTTCTTCCTTCATCTTCATTCACCTGCTTTAGGAACTCACAGCCAAGGCAATCCATAAGCTTCTTGGCAAATGTACCCTGTGCTTTTCCTCCACAAAAAGTCCCCGCAACAACCCAGCAAAACCTTCCACAATTCTTGCCTTTATTGACACCGTCAAAATATTCATTGGGCAGAGCCGCCGGGCATACGCCGAGCTTCTCGGTTTGCTCTCCTCCCGGCTGCCTTCCACACTTCTTCGCTTCCCAGCAGTCTATTCTTTTCATTCGCGGTTCCTTCTTTCTGCGTTAAGAGGCAAAACCAGGATTGGTTTATTTGGAAATACAAAACCTCTCTGCACCTATGAAGATTAACACTGCGTTTCGGAAGATGTCAATTAAAGCGAGTCGGCGATTTGTCGCGAACTGCCTCACGCCGAATCGCGAAAGAGGGTATTGCTGCGGGCTTTCTTGAGTCGTTCCAAAAACGGTTTATAGAGGAAGCTTCTTTCGTCGAGCGTGCAGAGCCGGCTGAACATCGGCTTGGTGACAGTGAAGGCAAGAAGATCGGGCGGCAAGTGCTGGCGCATGGCGATGTCGGTCGCGCCGATCGAGGCCTGAGGGATATGGAAGTCCTTGAACGGGATGATCTCCCGACAGCCGGAGCCAAAGGGCGCGATGACGGGAGTCGGGTCATCGGGGGCGCTGTGATACTGCGCGCCGATCATCAAGGCGCTGAGTTGATCGGGGTTGACAAGAAACGTGATTGTTTTGAGATACGGCCAACCTTCCTCTTTAAGAGGTCCGATGAAGATATGGGCGTTCTCCGCTTGGTAGGACGTTGCCGAATCGATGGACGCCTCCATGAGTTCGGCCGAGACCTTGAGACCTTCAAAGTCGGCCAGGAATTTGATGAACTCTTTTCTCGACCTCACCTGGATTCTCCATATGCAACTGCCGGCACCGCCGCAACCGTAGTTTTCCCTGGTGCTGTGGAGAGTCTCTCCCTTAAGCCAATTCTTGTAGAAGGAAAAGACGCAGTCGTTTTCCTTAGGTGTGACGAGGGGTTTAAAGAGGGATGGATCCGGCGCATCATAAAATCCGATGAGCGGAAGCTCGATATCCAGCTTTTTCCGTAAACGTTCAGAAGCGGGTTGCGTTTCTTTTCTCATGTTCTTTTTATCTCACTTATATTTTCATTTGGCAACATTTCCATGAGGATCCTCTTATGAGAAGCTGTTCCTCGCTGAGTGTCAATTCGGCTGCGACGGATATGGGCAATGCTTGGTTTGCCCTCCGTTTACCCCGACGGCGGATGAGATGCGTCGCGTGTTGGACGGCTACCATCGGGCGATCTTGATTCATTTTAAGCCGCGGTCGACCGTGGCAAAAGCGATCGCCGGCCTGGAGCGGGAAATTTTTCTCAAAGGGGCCTGGAAGGCTTTTGGCTTGGAAGCGGGCCCCTGCCCTTTCTGCCGGACGTGCCCCGTGGAACAAGGATGGTGTCGCCACGCCGAGCTGGCCCGGCCTTCGATGGAAGCCTGTGGAATTGACGTTTATTCCACCGTCAAAAAAGCGGGCTTGCCGATAGAGGTTGTTCGAACGAGACGCCAAATCCCCGACTATTATGGATTGATATTGGTGGATTAACCGCTACGCGGCTTCTTTTTTATTACGGGGACACAATACCAATTACCCTAATTATTATGAAGAAAATGGCACTAAATAGGGTAATTGGTATTGTGTCCCCGTAATTCTACGGCGTCTTTTTTGTTCCAGGCCTTATTTATTCTCCGGCTTTTTTTCATAGGTGAAGGCTTTCAAGAGCTCCATGGGGAGAGGAAAGACGATCGTCGAATTCTTTTCCGCGGCAATTTCCGTCAAGGTGCCCAGGAATCGGAGCTGAAGAGCCTGCGGATTTGCCGAAATGGTGTTGGCGGCCTGGAGGAGTTTATCGGCGGCCTGGAATTCGCCTTCGGCATGGATGACCTTGGCCCGGCGTTCCCGCTCGGCCTCGGCCTGCTTGGCGATGGCCCGGACCATGTTCTCCGGAAGGTCCACTTGTTTCATCTCCACGAGTTGGACCTTGATGCCCCAGGGGTCGGTGTGCTGCTCGATGATTGCCTGGATGCGGGCGTTCAATTTATCCCGCTCCGAGAGGAGGTCGTCGAGCGGAACCTGGCCGAGGACGCTTCGCAGGGTCGTCTGAGCCAATTGGGAGGTGGCGTTGAGATAATCCTGCACGTCAAGCACGCACTTGAGCGGGTCTATGACCCTGAAGTAGAGAACGGCGTTGACCTTCACCGTGACATTGTCCTTCGTGATGACATCCTGGGGGGGGATGTTCATCGTGATGAGCCGCAGGCTGATTTTCACGATGTGGTCGATCGGGGCGAAGACCAAGATGAGGCCGGGCCCTTTGGGCCGGGGCAGGACGCGGCCGAGCCGGAATATGACCCCGCGCTCGTATTCTCTCAGGATCTTGATCGAATTCAGGATATAAAGGACGATGATCCCGACGACGATCATTGGATAAGTGATCATTTTTTTCTCCTTGCGGAGACCGCAGGGCCTCCGCTAATTTTACGGGTCAAGTTTTTTTAACCCTTATTTTCAAGGTCCCAAGGACCTCGACGATCAGCACCTTTTCGCCCGCATTGACGGGCTCGATCGCTTCCGCCTCCCAGAGTTCGCCGTGCACGAAGACCTTCCCCTCGGGGGCGAGGTCGGTCCGGGCCGTCCCGATTTCCCCGACCATTCCCTCCTTTCCGGTGAGCGTCCGGCGGGCGTGGGCCCGAACGACGAGATAGACGAGGAAAATCAGGATCAGGGAGAACCCAAGAGCTACGGGGATGATGAACCGGAGGCTCGGTCGGAGCTCGGGAATCGGGGCCTTGATGAGCATCATTGAGCCGATGACCAGGGCGATGATGCCGCCGATTGAAAAGGCGCCGAAGCTGTGCACTTTGACCTCCAGAATAAACAGGACCATAGCCAAAAGAATGAGAATCAGGCCGACGTAATTGATAGGCAGGATTTGAAACGAAAAAATGGCCAGGAGAAGCGAGATGCCGCCGAGGACCCCGGGGAAAATGGCGCCGGGATTAGCGAATTCAAAATACAACCCGAGCAGGCCGATCATGAGCAGGAGGTAGGCAAGGTTAGGGTTGGAAATCGTCAGAAGAAATTTCTGCCGGGCAGACATGCCCACGTTGATCACCGGCTCTTCTTTGAGACGGAGGACGACCGTGTCGCCATTGAAACGTCGGATGGCCTTTTGATCGAAGGCGTCGATGATTTCCCGCTCATTCTTCGCGACGAAATCGATGAGACCTCCCTGGAGCGCTTCTTTTTCCGTGTAGGACAGGCTTTTTCTGACGGCATCCTCGGCCATCTTGACATTGCGCCCGCGTTTTTCAGCCAGCGTCTTGATGTAAGATGCCGCGTCGTTCGTGACTTTATCCTCCATGGTTTTGTCCATGGACTGCCCGGTAATCGAAACGCCGACGGGATGCGCGGCGCCTGTGTTGGTTCCGGGCGCCATAATGAAAAGGTCGCAGGCGATGCCGATGAAAAATCCGGCGGATGCGGAGCGGCCTCCGCTCGGGCTGACGAAAGCGGCGATGGGTGTTTTGGCCGAAAGGATCTTTTCGATGATCTCCCGCATCGACGAATCCAGGCCACCTGGCGTGTTGAGCGTCATAATGAGAAGGCCGGCGTTCTCTTTATCGGCGCGGTCGATCGCATCGCGGATGTACTCGGACGTCACCGGATGGATGGCCGCGTCAACCGTGATCTTCAGGATGGAGGCGGAACAAAAAACAGGGGAAAGAACCAGAAAAACAAAAGCGAAAAAATTATCCCTCACGCTGCTTTCATTATAGAAGAGTATCCGGCATCAAGTCAATCTCGAAATTGATCGAAGATTTGAAATCTCCGCGTCATCGGGAAAACGTCGGGATTCAAGCAGACGTTGGACATGTGCCAGACGATGCTGGCCGGGAAGGCGGGGACGGCCTCGTCATTTCTTCGGGAGGGGATGTTTCATCGTTTCCCAAGCGGCGGCAAAATCAAACGGTTTGCCGTGGGGGTTGTCATGACATGCGAGACAAAGGGCTTTGATCTTGTCCTGCGGGCCGTATAGGATAAGCCCGTTCTTCGCCGCTTCCTCCCTGTTTTTCATGATCGAGAGTTTCGCATAGCCGCTTCCCGGCCCGTGGCAGACTTCGCAGTTCACGCCCTCGGTTATGAAATCGGGAGCTTTATCGAAAAGCGGTCCATGGCAATAAAGACATTTCGGATCTTCGGTGGGATAGGCGACGCTCATTGCCTCGGCCGGCTCGGCTGCGGCGGGGCTGCTCAGCGAGACGAGGGATTTCGAATGCTTGGTTGATTCCCAAATTCTGTACTGGCCGCCCAAATTTTCGTTTTTATGGCAGAGGGAACATTTTTTGGAGCCGATATAGGTCGATGATTGGGTCGCGGCTAATCCGGCCGCGAAGATCAGGGCCGCCGCGAGCGAAACCAGCCATTTTGTTTTCACTTTTTTCCCTCTATTCGGGGACAGATCACTCATTTCCCGATTTCTCCGATTCCTTGCCTTCCCAAAATCTGATACGAAAAAACGCATCTCCCTGAGTAACATATAGTAGGTTGCTCAATTCGGGAACAGAGCCCCTACGGGGGGCGGTACTCACTCAAACCCCGAATTCGTGTTAATCGGGGAATGAGTGCCCTGTCCCCGAATTACCCGAATTATATTAGGCATAGCTGTGGAGGCCGGACAAGAGGTAATTCACGCCGAAGAACGTGAACAACGCGGCGAGAAAACCGAGGATGGCGATGATCGCCGAGCGTTTTCCCTTCCAGCCCATCACAATCCGGGTGTGTAAATATAGGGCAAAGACGAACCAGGTGATCAAGCTCCAGACTTCCTTCGGGTCCCAGCTCCAATATGTTCCCCAGGCCTTTTCCGCCCAGACCATTCCAAAAACCAGCCCCCCGAGCGTGAACAAGGGAAAACCGATCGACACGCACCGGTAGCTCACCGAATCCATCTTCTCCCGTTTCTCCGGATCTTTCGCCCGAAGATACATGATGCTCGTGATGAAAGCGACGGCGAAAAAGGCCTCGCCGAGAAGCGTCACCGAAACATGGAGCCAGAGCCAGTAGCTTTGCAGCGCGGGCACAAGCGGCGTCGCTTCCTTGGGCATCAGCGGCGAGGAGGCCAGGGCCATGATCCCGATCACGATCAGCATCAAATACGCGCCGACCTTGGGAACTTTGAATTTCACCTCGACGATCACGAACGCCAGGACCGAAGCCCAGGCGAGAAACGACAGCGACTCGTACATGTTAGTGAACGGCGCGTGCCCGCTTTGGAACGTCCTTAAAACGAGGGCGACGGTATGAACGGCCAGCCCGGCGACTGCCGCGGCAAACGCCTTTCGGGCCTGGCACAAATTTTTCCCGAACAGAAAAACGAGGTAAAAAAGCGCGGAGACGGCGTAGATTACGAAGGCAATAGTGAAGAACGTCGCTTCCGTCATTTCGATCTCCTCAATCCGGCGATCACCCGGACAAATTCCGCTTCGAACCGTTCCCGGCTTTTCGCCGCCGTCCCGCCGGCCGTGATTTCCGTTTTTCCAGCGTATGTGCAGGCGCTTCGGCCGTTGCTTGCGATGGCGCCGATGTTTGCTTTTGTGCCCGTTTCCACACTCGCTTCTCTTCCTTCGCTTGCGCCGGTTTCGGCTGCCTTATTCGCTCCGCGGCCAGACCCTGTCCCATCAGCACTTCCAACTACTACTTCCTGGCTCGCTTTTGCTCCCGCCCCAGCCGCACTTGCCCCGGCGTTTTCCAGCGTCATTCGAATCTCCCACGTCGGCCGGTAAAACGCCAGGAACAACCCGGCCATGACCAGAAAACAGCCGAGCCAGATCAACGGGACCCCCGGATCCTTGGCCGCCTGGATCACCGAAAATTGAGGGGCGTCGACGTTCCGGAGTTCAATCGTCCAGTCCGCGGCCGCCTCACCGCGAAGCCGGGCGATATTGGGATACGCGGCGAACACCCAGCCCTCGATGACCTTCCGCCCGTCGCTCCACCCTTCGATAAGCGCGGCCGGGTTGTTCGGCTGATCGGAACGCGTCCCCGGCGCGTTGTTTTTCCCGAGCACAAAATCGGGAATGAACCGGCGCACTACTAATTCCGTCCGATCCATATCTCCCAGCGCCGTCTTTTCTCCGACCCGGATTTTCATCGTCCGCCCCGGCCCCGCTTCGCTTCTTTTCCCGATCCGGAACTCGAGCGTCGGGTCGTCCCAGTCGAAGCCGTAGGCGCTCTGGTAGAATGAAAATCCGTGATGGACGAGGGGATGATTGACCTCGATGACCTGGGTGCGCACGTCCCGGCCGTTTTCGATCACGGTCAACGTGCTTTTCCAGTCCTTGACGTTTCCGTCCGGATACGTCTCCGTCTCGAATTTGTCCAGCCGCAGGGCGAATCCCGCCCGCGGCACGTCCAGGACCTTGCCGGCGTTGAGGCCGAGGTCCGTCCGGAATCCGCCCGCCGCGGTCACGATCCCGCCGGCGATGATGACCAGCAAACCGAGATGAACGGCATCAGAGCCGAATATTCCCTCGACTCCCTTTCGGCCTAAAACATGAATCCGGCCGCCCACTCCGCCGCCCCCGTTTTTGCCGCCGCTCGCCGTCCCCTCCGCGCCCGCTTCCTCAACAACCTTTACCCGATAACGCGCCGCGCTCAACGCGGTAACCGCGATCCCTTTCGCCTCCGCCGCGCCCACGTTCAATCGCACCTTGTCCTTGATCCTTCCCGCGGCGAGCGCCTTCGGGTCGCTTTCGATCTTGGGCCGCCAAACCCGCCTCACCTTGGCGCCGAGCCGCGTCAACGTGCAGACGACGATGTTCAGGCCGAACAGGCCCGACAATCCCAGAAACCAGACGGACCGGTAAAGGTCGGTGAATTGAAGCCGGACCATCGTTTCGGCCAGCCGGCCGTAGCGGGCGGCATATTCGGCCGCGTCGCGCCCCTGGGGGATGAGCGTGCCCAGAATCGAGGCCGCGACCAGCAGAATGATAAGAACGATCGCCAGCCGAACGGATGAAAAAAACCGGATGATCGCTTTCATATCCTTGCTATAAATACGTAAATACGGTGACATAATACCAATTACCCTTTTTTCTGCAAAATATCCGGGAATAATAAATTGGGTAATTGGTATTATGTCACCGTATTTATATTAGTGAGATTTTTCTAGTCTTTGTTTCGTTTATAGAATTGGAGGACGGATTCTTTACAATCAGTGGCTCATAAATGTCGAGAATTGCTCGTCTTGTCATCCCGGATTGTCCGCACCATATCATCCAAAGAGGGAATCGTCGGCAGAAAGTCTTTTTCAAAGAAGAAGATAAAATCTTTTATCTCCGTCTTTTGAAACAAAATGGCGATCGGGCGGGAATTTCCTACATAGCCTATTGCCTTATGGACAATCACGTTCATCTGATTGCCATCCCAAAAGATAAAGAAAGCTTTGCCAAAGGAATCGGGGAAGCCCATAGGAAATACACGACCGTCATCAATATTCGTGAAGAGTGGAAGGGTTTTCTTTGGCAGGGGAGGTTCTTGTCATTTCCCCTGGATGAAAGGCACTTGTATGCAGCTATCCGATATGTGGAATTAAATCCGGTCCGAGCAGGGCTAGTCATCCGAGCCCAGGATTTTTTATGGTCAAGCGCTCGCGCCCATGTGTTCAATACAAAAGACGCACTCCTCACCGAGCGTGAAAATTACCTTAAAATTACGAACTGGCGGGCTTATTTGGGAGAAAATGACGACCCGGAATTCGTCGAGCAGATTGAAGGGCATGAGAAAACAGGAAGGCCTTTTGGAGACGATGCCTTTTTGAAAAAACTCGAAATATTGACCGGTAGAACGATTCTCCCTCAACGACGTGGACCGAAGAAAAAGAATAATAATATAGGGTAATTGGTATTGTGTCCCTGAATTATTTGCTTTTTGCTTTTTTCTTCGCCGCGGCGATCTTCTTGTCCGTGATCTCGATGATGTCGGCCAGGGAAATGCCTTCGAAATAATTCTTCATCATGACCGAGGCGGCTTTCCAGATTTCGTGGGTTCCGCAAATGGGGATCTTGTCGCAAGCCGTTTCGTCCTCGACGCATTCGACCAGGCTGCACGTCCCTTCCAGGGCGTGAAGGATGTCGCAAACCTTGATCTCTGAGGGCTTGCGGGCGAGGGTGTAGCCGCCGCCGGCGCCGCGGATGCTTTTGACGAGCTTGTTGATTTTCAGGGGAATGATGATCTGCTCGAGATACCGGATCGAAATCCCTTCCGCGTCCGCCACGCTTTTCAGGATGATCGCTTTCGGACCTTCGTTATAATGACGGGCCAGGTTGACCATCAGACGGGTGCCGTATCTCCCTTTTGTCGACAGTTTAATCATACCGCACTCCTTCTCTGTGCCGGCCGTTTCGGTCCGGCCTTCGGCCACAAACTGGCCTTATCATATTCCAGAAATAGTCCAGAATCAACCTAATTTTATAGGATTTATAAATTACGCGTATTTATGGGATTTGCCGGGCATCAATACCCCGCAAACCCGCCGTCCGGCCGCTTTTTTCCTTAAATGGGGACATTTTCCTTAAATGGGGACACAATACCAATTACCCAATTAAGTAAGCCTGATATTTCCAATAAATAGGGTAATTGGTATTGTGTCCCCGATTAATTGACATCCCCCGCCGGGGACGATATTCTACCCTTTCCCAATTCATCGAAAGGACGTGTCAATGTCCAAAGAAATCCTTCTCGGCGACGAAGCCATCGCCCTGGGCGCCGTCCAGGCCGGATTGACCGCGGCCTACAGTTATCCCGGGACACCGGCTTCGGAAATCATGGAATATCTCATCCGGAGCAACGTCCGCGTCGGCAAATACGTCGCCGCCTGGTCGGTTAACGAGAAAACGGCCTTCGAGGAAGCGCTTGGCGTCTCCTACGCGGGCGGCCGCTCCCTCGTCTCCTTCAAGCACGTCGGCCTCAACGTCGCCGCCGACCCTTTCATGAGCGCCGCGCTGACCGGCGCCAACGGCGGATTCATCGTCGTCGTGGCCGACGACCCGAGCATGCACAGCTCCCAGAACGAGCAGGACAGCCGTTTCTATGCCCAATTCGCCCTGATCCCGTGTTTCGAGCCGGCCGACCACCAGGAGGCCTACGACATGGCCCGCGAGGCCTATGAACTATCGGAACGGTTCAACCTCCCGGTGATGATGCGGATGACGACCCGCATCTCCCACAGCCGGGCCGGTGTGGAAACCCGCCCCACCCGCGATAAAAATCCGCTCCACTCCGGCGCCCGCGAATGCTGGACCCTGCTTCCTCACCTCGCCCGGGGCCGCTACCGGCGCGTCCTCGACCTTCAGCCCGAGCTCGTCAAAATGTCCGAAGAAAGCCCGTTCAACAAACTTGTCCTCAATCCGGACAACAAATCGTTCGGCGTCATCGCCTCGGGCATCGCCTATAACTACGTGATGGAAAACTGCCCGGATGACCCCACGCGCCCGTCCATCCTCAAAATCGGGGCCTACCCGCTTCCCGAAGTCCTGATTCGCCGCCTGTTCGACCACGTCGATACCATCCTGATCGCCGAGGAAGGCGCGCCGTTCATCGAACAAGCCGTCAAGGGGATGTTCGGCGTCGCCGGCAAGAAGATCATCGGCCGCCTGACCGGCCATCTTCCCCGCGCGGGCGAGCTTTCGCCCGAGACCGTCCGGCCGGCCCTGGGCCTCAAACCCCTCGACCGCCGCGCCCTCGACAAACTCGCCGGCCGCCCGCCCCAGCTCTGCACCGGTTGTCCCCACACCGACACCTTCAAAGCCCTTAAGCAGGCCTTGAAGGATTATCCGGGCGGGACCGTCTTCAGCGACATCGGCTGTTACACCCTTGGGTATTTCCCGCCCCACAACGCCATCGACACCTGCGTCTGCATGGGCGCGTCGATCGGGATGGCCAAGGGCGCCTCCGAGGCCGGCCTTTTCCCCGCGATCGCCGTCATCGGCGATTCGACCTTCGGCCACTCCGGGATGACCGCCCTCCGGAGCGCCGCCGTCGCCGACGCCAACATGGTCCTCGTCATCCTCGACAACTGCACCACGGCCATGACCGGCGGCCAGCCGACCTTCGCCACGGGCGACCGCCTTCTCGCCATCGTCGAGGGCCTGGGCGTCCCCAAAGACCGCATCCGGGTGATCACGCCGCTGCCCAAGTTCCACGAGGCCAACGTCAAGGTCTTTCAGGAGGAAATCGCCCATAAAGGCATCTCGGTGATCGTGGCCGTGCGGGAATGCCTCGAAGAGGCGAAACGGAAAAATAAAGCGGGAGGCGCCCAGTGAACACCATCCGCAAGCAAGACATCATCCTGGCGGGCGTCGGCGGGCAGGGCATCCTCTCGATCGCGTTCGTCATCGACAACGCCGCCCTCAAAGAAGGCTTGAACGTCAAACAGGCCGAAGTCCACGGGATGGCCCAGCGCGGCGGCGCGGTCCAATCGCATCTCCGCCTTTCGACCGAACGGATCTGGAGCGACCTCATCCCGCGGGGCGGGGCCGACCTGATTCTGAGCGTCGAGCCGCTGGAGGCGCTCCGCTACCTCGATTTCCTCAAGCCCGACGGCAAGATCGTCACGAGCAGCAATCCCTTCGTCAACATCCCCGACTATCCGGAAATCGGGGGCGTCCTGGCCAAGGTCCGGGCGATCCCGGGTTCGGTCATCGTTGACGCCGAGAAACTGGCCAAGGAAGCCGGCGCGAGCCGCGCCCAGAACACGGTCATCCTCGGGGCGGCGGCCAAGCATCTGATCGTAGACGAAGAAAGCCTGAAGGATTATATCCGCGTGCTCTTCGAGAAGCGCGGGGAGAAGATTCTCTCGGCCAACCTCAAGGCGTTCGATCTCGGCCGGGCGGCGGCGGAATAGAAATGGGGGACATGGAAATAGGTGACATGACCCGGGAAATAGGGGACATGACCCAATTTCTTTGAAATTGGGATCGTGTCCCGAACTGGGGGACATAACCCGATTTTCTTAAATCGGGATTGTGTACCCCATTTCTTATGAGGAGCGTCTTCATGCCCATCGACTTTAAAAAAATCGACTCCATCTTCTCCCGCGCCTCTTCCGACAACCGCGATTTTCTGCTCGAGCAGGAAGTCTACGCGATGCTCAAGCTGGTCGGAATCGCCGTCCCACGCCATAAATTCGTCCCCAAGGGCAAAAAGCTCTCCGCGGCCGACGTCGCGGCCTTTAAATCGGACGGCCTCGTCCTCAAGATCGTCGCCCCGCTCATCCAGCATAAAACCGACGTCGGCGGCGTTGCCTTCGTCAAGGCCACCTCTTCCGCCGCCAACACCGCCATCAACAAAATGCTGGCCGACATCCCCGCCCGCTTCCTCTCCTGGGCGAAAACGCATTCCCATGGCCTGCCCGCGAACCTCTCCGAATCAGCCGTCTCTTCCGACATCCGCGGGGTGCTTGTCTGCGAGAAGGTCGATTTTGAGAAATTCGGCTTCGGCTCGGAACTCCTCCTCGGGGCTCGCAATTCCCGCGAGTTCGGGCCGGTCGTGACGATGGGCTCAGGCGGCGTGGAGGTCGAATACCTCGGCGAGCGCCTCAAACCCGGCACGGCCGCGGCCATGGCTTCGGCCCACCTCCTCGAGCCCAATAAAATCCTCGCCCACCTTTCTCCGATAGCCGTCTACGACAAGCTCGTCAAACCCTTCCGCGGCAAGCCCGCCCCCCTGAAATCTTCCGAGCTCCAGGACACCTATCAGCGCCTCCAGGCCCTGGCCGCGCATTATTCGCCGTTCAAGCCCTCGTCCCGCTACGTCATCGAAGAGGTCGAGGTCAATCCTTTCGTCGTCCGCTCCGGCCGCCTCTTTCCCCTCGACGGCCTGTGCCGCTTCTCCCGGGCCCACGTGGACGTCAAAAACCGCCCCGTCGCCGCGATCAAGCATCTCCTCAAGCCCGAATCCGTGGCCATAATCGGCGTCTCCGAGAAGATGAACCTCGGCCACATCATCCTCAACAACGTCCTGGAGATGGGCTTCCCGAAGGAGCGGGTTTACGTGGTCAAGCCGGGCCTCTCCGAGATCGAGGGCTGCAAGTGCGTCCCGACCGTGGCCGAACTTCCCGAGACGGTGGACATGTTCGTCCTCACCCTGGCCGCCGAGCAGTGCGAGCCGATCATGCGCGACCTCACCGCCCACCAAAAAGCCCGTTCGGTGATCATCATCGCCGGCGGGATGGGGGAGAAGGCCGGGACCCAGTCCATCGAGCAAAAGATCGTGGACCTTCTGGCCGAAAACCGCAAAGCGGGGCGGCCCACCCCCGTGGCCAACGGCGGAAACTGCCTCGGGATCTACAGCAAGCCGGGCTGCTACGACACGACGTTCATCCCCCGGTACAAGCTCCGTTACCCCAAGACCGGCACCCCGGGCCTGGCCTACGTCAGCCAGAGCGGCGCGTTCATGATCAGCCGGATCTCCCGGCTCCACCGCTTCGAGCCGCTCTACGCCGTCTCCCTCGGAAACCAGATCGACCTGCGCGTCTCGGATTACCTGAACTACCTCAAGGACGAGCCCGAGGTGAAGGTCGTCGCGGTTTACCTCGAGGGCTTCAAGCCCGGCGACGGGTATCTCACGGCCGAGGCGGCCCGGGAGATCGTCCGGACGCCCGGCCGCTACGTCATCGCCTATAAAAGCGGCCGTTCGCCCGAAGGCCGCCTGGCGACCTCGAGCCACACCGCCTCCGTAGCCGGCGATTACGGGATCTGCAAGGCCATTCTCGAGGAGGCCGGGGTCATCGTCGCCGACACGATCTTTGAGTTTCAGAGCTTCCTCACCGGCGCGCTGATGCTCGGCGGAAAGAAGGTCGCCGGAAACCGCGCCGTCCTGATGAGCAACGCCGGATTCGAAAGCGTCATCATGTCCGATAACCTCCGGAACGGCGACCGCCTCGAGCTTGCGGTCTATTCCGAGGAGACGAAACGCCGAATCGGCGAGGCCCTGGCCTCCCTCGGGATCGACAAGTTCCAGGATGTCAGAAATCCCCTCGACACGACCCCTGTAGCCAACGACGCCGCTTTCGCCGCCGCCGCCAAGGCCGTCCTCGACGACCCCGGCGTGGATTGCGCGGTCATTTCGCCCCTCCCGATGACCGGAGCCCTTCAGACGATCGCACCGGGGGAGGGGCATAAGGAAAACATCTACGACCCGGGGAGTGTGGGGAAGCGACTAATCGAGATCTTCAAATCGACCGACAAGCCCTTCATTGTCAATCTCGACGCCGGCCCAGACTATGACCCGATGACCGCGATGCTCGAGGAGGCCGGGATCCCCGTCTTCCGCGATTGCGACGCCGCGGTCAAGTTCTTGAGGAGGTTTGTGGGGGTGAGATTGAGGGGGAGGTAAGGGCGGTTCTACTCTTTATCTCCTGCGGATGTAGCTCTAACGACAGTCGGAATATTGGTTATTCAAAGCGCGGAACTGACAGACGCAAGGGCTTAAAATCCCTCGCCCCGTAAGGGGCCTACGGGTTCGATTCCCGTCCCCGGCACTCAGTTCCTCCTGTAAACACAGGATTTTGGTCTTCCGCTAGTTTTCAGTCCTAATCTGTATCTTTCAGCCAAATTAAGTCGTTTTTGTCACATATTTGTCACACGGATGTGACATCGTTGTGACACGGGGAGAAGTTTATTCTAGACGATCTTCATATAGAGGAGGCTGGCTCTATAGCAAAAAAACTATATTTTTGGCTGGATCAGTTTTTAGGTGAGGCTCCAGAGCTTAGATCTTTCACTTCTCAGGCGGCACATTAAGTGGAGACAGGTCGATTTTTAATTCAATATGGGGTATAATTTCCTTAGACGTAGGGGAGAATCAAATATTTTTCTTTTATGGGGACAGTTTTCTAAACCCGTTCTTACGCGTTTTTATTCTCTAGCTTGAAAGGATAATGCAAAACTGTAATTGCGTTTATTTTTGGGCAAAGACGACTATCGATCATAAACCGGGGATTTCGGTGTTAGATCATATGATTAATGTCGGCTGCATTGCCCGGAAGATAGCTGAATCGTTTCCTGAATTACTTAATTTATTTCATTTGCGTTCAGACGAAATCGGAGCATTAGCGGCACTTCATGACATAGGAAAAATCTCGCCTGGTTTTCAACGGAAATGTGAGGCGTGGCTTATCGAAAACGGGATTTATGAAATCGCAAGAAATGCATGTTGGGACACGATGATGGAGTCTGATCATGGAAAGGTGTCGCACTCCAGCATCCAGAGCTTTCTGCTAGAAATGGGGATCGCGAGGAAATCAGGAAAATATGTTTCTGCTGTTCTCGGCGCTCACCATGGTCACTTGAATCGTCCTGAAGATAGGGGTTACATTCCGCAAAGAGCGATGGCTGATTCCCAAAGCGGAATTGAATGGGAAACGGAACGAAAAAGCCATGCTTTCAAGGTTTGGGATTACTTCAAGGTCCATCAAGCAGAAATCGATCTTACCGACCAATCTCCGGCTCTCTGGTGGTTAGCGGGATTGACGACTGTTTCTGATTGGATCGGCTCTGATGAACGATGGTTCTCTTTGCCCGGACAAAACGAAGAAATTATTGCAGAGCTATCGGTTAAAAAAGCCTTTGCTGCGATTGGATTTCAAAGGCCTATTTTAAAGAAAGGACTATGTTTCGAGGAAATATTCCCTTTTTTTCATCCAAATGAAATGCAGAGCAAAGCCCTATCAACAATCAATGAACCAGGAGTTTATATTATAGAGGCTCCTATGGGTATGGGGAAAACGGAAGCAGCGCTAGGAGCTTCATATAATTTGATAGCCTCAGGAAAAGCCAACGGTATCTATTTTGCTCTTCCTACCCAAGCCACGAGCAACCGGATTCATATTCGAATGAACGAATTTCTTCATCGGATAACTCCAGATGATCAGAGAAGCCGCCTCATTCATGGAAATTCATGGCTCCTGGAATCGGAGATGGCTTTAAATCCGTCCGGGACTGAAAACGGGCCCTTGTCTGCGGAAGATGCTAGAACCGGAAGGGACTGGTTCTCTTCCAATAAAAGAGCATTACTTGCATCATTTGGTGTAGGCACCATTGATCAGGCACTCCTAGGCGTCGTAGCGGCCAAACATTTCTTCGTCCGCCATTTTGCTTTAGCGGGGAAGGTTGTAATACTCGACGAGGTACATTCGTACGATCTCTATACGGGAACGCTTATCGATAAGCTCATAACAACACTGGAAGGATTGGGATGTACAGTAATTGTTTTGTCGGCGACTTTATCCGGAAAACGACGTGAAGAGATTTTGCCTATCGCCGATGCTGCATTATTAAATCCCGCAGAACAGCCATATCCCTTGATTATCGGACGAAAGAATGGAGAAACTGTCGAATCGATAGAGGCGACTCCTCCGAAATCCCGTGAAGTTGAAGTCGAATTTATGACGGTTAATTCCTCTTTCGAGGAGGCAATACAATTAGCCCGTTCTGGCGGAACGGTCCTATGGATATGCGATACGGTTGATAGAGCCCAAGAGCAATATACTAAACTTCTATCCAAAATAGACGACTCTTTCCCCCTTGGATTACTTCATTCTCGGTTTCCCTTTTGGCGTCGTGAAGAAATTGAAAAGGAATGGTTAACCCGGTTCGATAAAAGTGGAAAAACTCGTTGCGGATCAATTCTCGTCTCTACTCAGATTGTCGAACAAAGTGTCGATCTTGACGCTGATTTGATGATCACGGAATTAGCTCCGACTGATATGCTCCTGCAACGAATGGGGCGCCTCTGGCGTCATGCGCGACGAAACCGACCGGCTGATCATGCGCGTTTCATTGTAATCAAAGAATCTCGTAGCCTGGATGAACTTCAACATATGAGCGCCGGAGAGATAGAAAAAACCTTGGGCAGTAAAGCATATGTTTACGCTCCTTATGTACTATTGCGAACTCTCCAAGTATGGGAAGGACTAAAACAAATTATTATTCCGACGCATATTCGATCACTGATAGAGGCGACTTATTCTGAGCGTGTGAATGATTCTGCTTCTTGGCACGAGCTCTATTTGAAACTTTTAGATCAATCGCAAAAACATCGTCAACTTGCGCTTATAAACACAAACGTTTGGAGTCAACCGGATATGCCTGATGAAGAAGGCGTTCAAACCCGGCTTAATGAACTGCCTACAGTAGATGTAGTGCTATGTCGGAAAGTCTCAGATAAAGAAGCTGTCTTATTGGATGGAAATCATATTCTGCTTGGCAGAACTCCATTTTGTTTGATCACTGCCCAGGGCATTTACAAGAATATGATCAAAGTGCCTCTGTACTGTTTCGATACTCTTGAAGCGAACGCGCTTTTTGAAAACTACATGCGAGGACTGAATACGATGGGTTTGGTTAAAGAGGATGGAGATGTGGAAATAAAAAATCTGAAAAGCGGCTATCGCCTTCAATATTCGGACAGGTGGGGGCTTGTTATAAAAAAAGCAAAAGCCGCGGAGGAACAATGAACGTTGCCTTTGATCCCTGGGTTCCGGTGGTCGCTGAAACCGGAGGAAAAATATTTATCAGTTTGCGTGACGTATTTGCCAAAGGAGAACAATTAACTGATTTGGCTGTCCGTCCTCACGAACGAGTTTCGCTCATGCGTCTTTTTCTCTCTATAGCCCATGCTGCGCTTGATGGTCCTAAAGATTATGATGAGTGGTGTGAAGTTCCAAAGCACCTGTCCCTAGCCGCTATCGATTATTTAATAAAATGGAAGAATTCATTTGAAGTATTCCATCCGAAAAAACCGTGGCTTCAAATAGCTGAGATTACAAAGAAAATTGGCAAACGACCTGATCAATCTGATACTTCAGATTGGACTCCTGTTTCTAAACTCAATTTTTCCTTCGCGACTGGCAATAACACGACCTTGTTTGATCACGAAGGGATGAATGATGTGCGTAATATTTCTCTTAATGATGCCGTGCTTTCGATGTTGTCCTATCAATGCTTTTCTACCGGCGGACTGATTTCTCAAGTGTTTTGGAATGGAAAACAAACTGGAAAGAGTTCAAAAGACAGTCCCTGCGTTTCAGCTTCGATGGTTCATGGGATATTGCGCGGTGACAATCTCTTCGCCACAATTATACTCAACCTCCCCACCTATGAGAATATCAGACAATATTACGGCAATAGGCCGCTTGGGCGACCGATATGGGAAATGATGCCATCGTCGTTTGCTGATTCAGCCCGAGTGAAGAATGCTACTTCGACCTACTTGGGCCGCCTCGTGCCATTGACTCGGCTCATTCAACTGAATCCAAATGGCGAACGAATGCTCTTAGGGGATGGTCTTTTTTATCCTTCATATTATGATGGATTCCCACCCGAGCCGACCGCGACGGCGGTCGTTCGTCAAATCGGGAAAACGGAGAAACGAAGCCTAATCTCTTATCGCCCTGAAAAATCACTTTGGCGTGAGCTTGCAGCGATTACCGTATTGCGTCAGGCAACGGGAATTGGTGGGCCCTTGTCACTCCGTAATATTGGGGAAAAAGAAGACCACGACCTGATTGTTTCTGCTCTTGCGCGTGATCAGGCGACTGTCGTGGATATAAAAGAATCGGTTTTTCATATCCCTTCTCGTCTCCTTTCTAATCAGGGAAATAGCATTTATGACGCTGAGGTTAAATACGCGGAAAACCAGGCAAGCCGGTTGGGTTGGGCCATAGAGGGATACCGCAACGAAATAGATGGCGGTTGGGAGGGTCGACTAAAAGGTGCCGGCCCAAGCAAGGGGTCGTTAAAGTTTAAGTTACATTCTGTTGCCACCACATATTTCTGGACCGCGGTAGAGAAGAATCTTCCGGTACTCATGGCCCATATCGAAGCGATTGGTACCGAAAAAGCAGTGCCGCTTAGGGAAAAATGGCGGAAAATGCTTTTCGCTACTGCTTGCGAGGCCTACCGCACGTCATGCGGCCAGGATACACCGCGCCAAATTCGAGCGTTTACTAAAGGTTGGCAGCGATTAATTAAAATAAATGATGGGCAAGAATCGAATATGAATAAGTGAATCTGCTACGAAAAAGAAAAGACGACAGGGGCTTGATGGCGAACCTACGTTGCTTTTTAACGGAGAGCAGAAAACAACGATCTTGGCCTGCCTTGAATCGTCTCGGGGTCGATATCAAGGACGAGGTGACCGGGCTTATTGCCGGACTGTACGCCACGCATCCAGAGGAATGCTCCACGGGCAATTGTGGTACGACGTGGAGATCAATTGGACAAAGGTACGGAGCCACGCAAGGCGGCGATAACAAATTGACTCCAACCGAGCGTCGTTTTCAACAGCTTCTTGCGGCCGAAAAAGGGAAAGAGCTTCATGGCCGTATAATCCGAATGGTGCTCATGGCCAAATCTCAAGGTGTCCCGGTTAACTATGAACAATTGGAGAAGGATCTCCGATATTGGAATGATCGAACAATGATCGAATGGGCTTCGGCGTTTTGGACCCCGGAAGTCAAATCGGAAAGTAATGAGGAAGCCCCATGAAATATCTTGTACGAATGGAAATCGGTTTAGACAATGCTTTGTCAATAGGGATGGTGGACAGTTATGCATGGCATCAGCGGTTATGGGATTGTTTTTCTTCAAGCTCGGAAACAAAGCGGAATTTTTTGACTCGCGTTGATATGTTAGAAAGTGGTTTCCGTCTCTGGTTGTTATCGCCGATGAAACCCATTAGGCCGGAATGGTGTCCCTTGGAAAGCTTTTCCATAAAAGAAATATCACCATCCTTTCTGTCTCACCGAATTTATAATTTTGATTTGCTTGCAAATCCCACGAAGCGGCTCTCTCGGCGCGACACTGCCGGCAATAAGATTCCAGTGGGCAAAAGAATTCCCCTGACCAGCCAAGATGATTTGCGTGAGTGGATAATTCGAAAGGCGGAAATGGGAGGATTCAAACTCAGCGAAGATAAACCTCTGGAAATAGGTCCTATGGTTCAAAACCAGTTCCGTAAAAAAGAGCATTTTGGAAATCATGGAGGCGTCCGATTTCGGGGTTCTCTTGTAGTGACAGATCAGGAGAAATTCCGAGAAACATATTCTAAGGGAATCGGCAGTGCTAAAGGTTTTGGTTACGGCTTATTATTGCTTGCTCCGGTTAAAATAAAATAAAAAGGAGAAACATTATGAAACATTTGGAACTTCACATTGTTCAGTCTGTTCCTGTTGCCTGTTTGAACCGGGATGATCTCAATTCGCCTAAAACCGCCATATTTGGCGGTGTCCAGCGGGCGCGTGTCTCAAGCCAATCATGGAAACGGGCGATTCGGGAGATGGCAAAGGAGATATCCCCAGATTATTTTAAGGGAGAACGAACTCGCTTGATATATAATCCGCTGCTATCGGCCATGAAGGAAAGAGGGCTTTCTGACACCAAAGCAGACGAAGGTGCCCAAAAAATCATTGATGCTCTTGTAAAGCTCGACGCGAAGTCGAAGGAGAAGGTGAAATCTACGACGCTTTATTTCATGTCCCCATTGGAATTGAAAACAATGGCCGGGGTTTACGCAGACACGAAGGATATTAAAAAAGTATTAAAGGCTATCGATGCAAAGGCCTTGAAGGATGCCGCAGATATATCAATCTTTGGCCGTATGGTCGCGAATGATCCTTCTTTGGGAGTCGAAGCCGCATCAATGTTTTCTCATGCTCTTTCCACTCATAAGGTCGACAATGAAATTGATTTTTTTGCTGCCGTTGATGATCTTCAACCCCAAGAAGAATCCGGTGCCGGGATGACCGGAACTCTGGAGTTTAACTCCGCCACCTACTATCGATTTGCCGCCCTTAATCTCGATATGCTTGCTGACCAAGAGCATTTGGGTTGTCTAACAAAAAGGGAAAGGCAGACTGTCGTGCGATCCTTTGCGGAGGCTACCATCAAGGCTGTCCCGGGCGCGCGTAAAAACACGATGAATGCCAACACTT
Organism: Candidatus Aminicenantota bacterium; assembly: GCA_026393895.1. GTDB lineage: Bacteria > Acidobacteriota > Aminicenantia > Aminicenantales > UBA4085 > JAAZPG01. Next base: position 2,780 of record JAPKZG010000071.1, on the reverse strand, counting down.
TGCCAGATTTCGTTCTTGGGATCATTAGAGAAAAAGGGCATCCAATCCAATTAGTCAATGCTTTTGAAAACCCGGTTCGGCCGACGCAAGGATATGTTTCCAAGTCAATTGAATTGCTCAAGGCGGAATATGAAAAAACAAAAGTAGTGTGGGGGAGTGTTGCGCTTTTTGAGAAGTCAATCCCCGATGTCGACCTGGAATCGTTCCTTAATGAAATGGTGACCCATGTCGTCTGACTCGCTTTTTCTGGCTTTGCGTCTGGAAGGACCGCTCCAGGCTTGGGGATTCGATAGTCAATACAATCGGCGATCCAGCGGCTTGATGCCGACAAAGAGTGCCGTTGCAGGTATTTGTTGCGCAGCACTCGGTTATGGACGCGGAAGCGAGGAAGAAGCAGAATTTCTAGTCAGTTTCCGTGAAATTCAGATGATGGCCATTTCTATTCCCCGGTCTTTGAAAAGAAACTATGCTGACAACGAAAGAAAAACTGATCTGCACGGCCGCCGCCTTCAGGATTATCACACGGTACAAAACACGATTACCGCGGAGGGTAAGACCAAAGCATGCCATATCACCTTCCGTCAGTATTTGTGCGATGTATCGTTTGGGGTGATTCTCTCCGGTGTCCCTAGCCTTCTTCGTGTTATCGCTAATGCTTTGGAAAATCCCGTCTGGGGTATTTGGCTCGGTCGAAAGGCTTGCATTCCTTCCGCCCCGATTTTGGCGGGATTAAGAGAAAACTCAGAAGATGCATTGCACTTGCTTATTGGAGAAATCCCTCTCGAGTCATTTACTTATCAACAGGATGTATCAACCTTTGCTGAGGGACAGGACACTCTACCGGATCAACCGGTTTCTTTCACTTCGGATAAGAGCACCAAGGAATAATATCGATTCCAATAGTTAAGAAATAATGCTAATGCAACTGTTGTAAGAGATGATCATGCCGCAGGATCTTCATGAATTGCCAAAAATACGAGACAGCCTCAGTTTTCTCTATCTTGAGCATTGTATAATCGATCAGAAACTTCAGGCCGTTGAAGCGATAGATGCTGATAAAGGCCGAACTCTAATTCCGGTAGCGGCCCTTACTACTCTAATTCTCGGTCCTGGTACCAGCATTACCCATGCTGCTATCAAAACCTTGGCAGCCAATGGTTGCCTTGTTATGTGGTGTGGGGAAGAAGGGATTCGTTATTACGCCCATGGACAAGGGGAAACAAGACGAAGCCTCAGACTCATTCACCAAGCCTGGAAATGCAGCATCCCATCCGAGCACATGCGAGTAGTAATGAATATGTATGGGTATCGTTTTTACGAACCTCTGAGCCCCAACCTCTCCTTATCGCAAGTGCGAGGACTCGAAGGAGTACGAGTACGCAATGCCTATAAGGCAGCCAGTCAAAAGTTCGGCATCCCATGGCATGGCCGCAAATATGATTCGAAGGATTGGGCTAAAGCTGATTCGCTCAATCGCGCGCTTTCCACAGCCAATGCTTGTCTCAATGGGATCTGCCACAGCGCTATCGTTTCTGCCGGATATTCTCCGGGTCTTGGATTTATCCATGTAGGGAAACAGCTATCCTTCGTGTATGACATTGCCGACCTTTATAAAGTCGAAATTACCATACCCATAGCTTTTCAAACGGTTTTAGAGACTCCAACTAAATTGGAATCGGATGTCCGGCATAAATGCCGAGATATTTTTAAGGATCGCAAACTCCTTGATCGAATCATCCTGGATTTGGATAAAATCCTTGAGTTTTCCGACGATTGGAATGAGGAAATCGATCCTTTGGAACAAAATGGATCGATTCCTGAAGTGCTCTGGTCTCCGGAAAATGATCCGATCAAGTGCGAGATATCCGATGGTGATCATAATACTTGAGAATGTGCCATTGGGACTCAAGGGCGAACTGACTCGTTGGATGCTGGAGCCCCATACTGGAGTTTTTATAGGGAGCCTTTCTGCTATGGTCAGAGAGCGGTTATGGTCAAAATGTTGCCAAAAAAAAAGATCAGGCGGCGCTCTAATGATTTGGACAACTAATAATGAACAAGGGTATCGAATGATGAGATTTGGTGACACTCGACGACAAATCGCCGATTATGATGGACTTCAGTTGGTTCGCGAAGAGTCGCAATCTGATATAATTGATCAGAAATCAAGAAAAATCAGGTAAAAATTAAAAGAAAATTAATATATACCCAAGAGGATTTAGAAAAAATCGAAAACGACTAATAAATGGAAGGGGTTTTCCCCACACGCGTGGGGATGAACCGGTTGCCCGTCGATTGGACACACTGATCTGGACGTTTTCCCCACACGCGTGGGGATGAACCAGAAGCATCCGCCGTTTTCCGGTATGCCTCAAATGTTTTCCCCACACGCGTGGGGATGAACCGTTCAAAGGCCACCTGTTTTTCGGTAATGGTTTCGTTTTCCCCACACGCGTGGGGATGAACCGAACGGGAAAGAGATATACGAGGGGGATATTGTGTTTTCCCCACACGCGTGGGGATGAACCGTTCATTGGAACGGGGAATCTATCACGGAAACAGTTTTCCCCACACGCGTGGGGATGAACCGGGAAAAGAGGGCGAATCCAAAGAAGGGATTAAGTTTTCCCCACACGCGTGGGGATGAACCGTATTTAATCCCCGGCAATTGAAGCCGAAGCCGTGTTTTCCCCACACGCGTGGGGATGAACCGGTAACGGAATGGTCAACCGGATATGCCATCGCGTTTTCCCCACACGCGTGGGGATGAACCGATCATC
>JAPKZG010000018.1 GCA_026393895.1 Candidatus Aminicenantota bacterium | reverse complement strand
GTCACCGGCACCGACCAGCCCGCATAGGCCAGCGGCAGCAGCACGAGTACGCTGCCGAACAGAATCGCACCCGGCCGCGCGATGATCGCGCCGCTGGCCGACAGCCAAAAGCGATTCAGTCCGGCCGTGGGATCGGCCGGATCGCCGCCTTCGTCGATTTCGAGAAGATGAAACGGCAAGACCCCGCGGAGGTGGGAATCGGATTTTTCGAATGTCCGGACGATCAGGTCGCGGCCGACCTGATGTTCACCGCGGCCCGGGACTGGCTGGCCGCCCGTGGCGTGCAAGCGATCGACGGAAGCGTCAATTTCGGGCCCAATTTCAATTTCTGGGGCGTCCTGGTCGAGGGATTCATGCCCCAGAGCTACGGGATGCCCTATAACAAGCCATACTACGCCCGCCTGTTCGAAACTTACGGGTTTAAGGAATATTACCGGCAGTTTTCCTATCACAAGGACCTGGCCAATCCCTTTCCGGAGCGGATGGTCAAGTTCGCCGAACATTTGATCAAGAAGGGAACCTACACGTTCCGCCATTACGAGGAGAAGCACGCGTCCCGCTACGTCGGGGACCTGGTGGAAATTTTGAACAGGACCTGGGCCGATTACATGGAAGATTATCAGCCGGTGACGGCGGGGGAAATCGAGCAAATCATGAAGTCGGCCAAGCCGATCATTGTCGACGAGTTCGTCTGGTTCGCCTACAAGGACGGAAAGCCGATCGGCGTCGTCGTAACCTTACCGGACGTCAACCAGGTCCTGGCCCGGTTTGACGGCCGCCTGAATTTCTGGAAAACGCTCCGGTTCCTCCGGCTGCTTTCGGGGAAGACGATCACCCGGAACCGGGTCCTCCTGGCCGGGGTTGTCCCCGAGTTCCAGAATTCCGGGGTCATCGGCCCACTCTTCCTCCATTTCGTCCGGGCCGTCGAGGCCCGGCCGCATTACAAGGAAATCGAGTTGTCGTGGGTGGGGGATTACAATCCCCGGATGCGGAAGATCTATGAGCAGATCGGGGGCGTCCAAAAAAAAGCCCATGTCACTTATCGATACCTTCTGGACCGCTCCCGCCCCTTTGTCCGCTTCACCAACGAGGGCGGAAACAGCGCCCTTCGCAAGGATGTTGTAGGCAAAGAGGGATAAATGCGGCTTGCTCTGGAAGGATTGAAGCGGAATCTCTGATGGCCGTGAAGGCCTCCCTCCCGCCGCGGCCCTGACTCCGGGCAAAGTCCGTCGTGTAGGGCTAGCAAAGCCTGGAACCAGTCCCAAGGCTTCCTCGTACTCATGGCGAAGTTTATCACCTGAGCCATGAGTGCGTCGGTTCCCCCCACAGCTGAATCGCCGTGGGGCCCCCCTCCGCTATGCGGCTTCCGGGAGGCTTTCACGGCCATGAGGAGATTCCGTTTTCCTCTCATGATTCGTTTGGTCTTGATTCAAGGAGTATAAACCGGCATCATGTCCTAAGCGAGAAGAGTCCAATGGGCCAAACGATCAATCGCCGGGAATTTCTTAAACACTCCGGATCGGTTGCGGCCGTGGCCGCCCTGAGCGGCGGCGGCGTGCTTCTCCAGGGATGCACGGCCGGCAAGGATTACGACCTCGTCGTTGCCGGCGGGTTGGTTTATGACGGCCTGGGCGGAGCCCCCGTCCGGTCGGATATCGGCATTTCGGGTTCGCGAATCAAGGCGGTCGGCAAAATCCCCGGAAGGCGAGGCCGGGCCGTCGTCGAAGCCGCGGGCAAGGCCGTCTCTCCCGGATTCATCGACGTCCACGATCATTCAGATATCGGGCTCCTGGCCAACCCCCGGGCCGAAAGCGCCGTCCGGCAGGGCGTAACGACGCTCATGAGCGGCAATTGCGGGTCCTCGCCGTTTCCCGTCGCCGACGATGTCCTTGAAGAATTAAAGTCCGTCGCCCGAACCGAATTCGACGTGGACATGGATTGGCGGGACCTCGGCGGATTTTTCGCCCGCCTGGAAAAAAGCGGGACGGCCGTCAACTACGCCACCCTCGTCGGCCATGGCGCGGTGCGCGGGGCGGCGATGGGTTTCAACGACCGGCCTCCGAAGCCCGATGAACTGAATCGGATGAAGGCGATCGTCGCTGAAAACATGGACGCCGGAGCGTTCGGGCTGTCCACCGGCCTGGAATATACGCCGGGGAGTTTTGCCGCTCCCGTCGAGATCGCCGAGCTGTGCAAAATCGTCGCCGGCCGGGGAGGTGTTTATGCCACCCACATGCGAGACGAGGGCGACCGGTTGATCGAAGCGATCGAAGAAGCGATCGAGGCCGCCCGGAAGTCCGGGGTCAAGCTTCAGATCTCCCACCTCAAGACGGCCTTTCCCCGAAATTGGGGAAAGGTCGGCGAAGTGCTGGCCCTGCTTGACCGGGCCAACAAGGAAGGACTCGCCGTCCGGGCCGACCGTTATCCTTATATCGCCGGATCGACCGGCCTCAGCATCAATTTTCCGACCTGGGCTCGGCAGGGAACCACGGAGGAATTTCTGGCGAGGCTCAAGGATCCTGCCCTGGACGACCGGCTCAGGGAGTATGTCGCCGAACGTGAAAAAAAATTCGGGTCGTGGGACAAAGTCGTCGTCTCGGGCGTCTCCACCGCGAACAACAAGTGGGTTGAGGGTCTGGATGTCCTGGCGGCCTCGCAAAAATCGGGGAAACCGCCGTACGAGTTCATGCGGGACCTGATCGTCGAGGAAAAGGACCTTGTCGATTCCGTGCTGTTCATGATGACCGAGGACAACCTGCGCCGGATTCTGGCGCATCCCCAGGTTGGGATCGGCTCGGACAGCTCGGTGCGGGCTCCCTATGGGATTCTCTCGACCGGAAAACCGCACCCGCGTGTTTACGGGACGTTCCCCCGTGTCCTGGGAAAATACGTCCGCGAGGAAAAACTCCTTTCGGCCGAGGCGATGATCCGGAAAATGACCTCCGTCCCGGCGTCGTCGTTCGGCCTGGCGGACCGGGGCGTCATCAAGGAAGGCGCGTTCGCCGACCTGGTCGTCTTCGATCCGGCCGCCGTGGCCGACCGGGCGACATGGAAGGATCCTCATCAATATCCGGCGGGAATCGAGGCGGTTATCGTCAACGGCGCAATCACCGTCGGGGACGGCGAACACACCGGAACTCTGGCCGGGAGCGTTTTGCGAAAGACAGTTATTCGCCGATGATTTTGACCAACACTCGCTTGCGGCGGCCGTCCTGGCTGCGCCGGGGGAAACCCCTGCTTCGCGAAGGACTGCGCCGCTCAGTCGCCGATGATCTTTACCAGAACGCGTTTACGGCGGCGGCCGTCGAATTCGCCGTAGAAA
>JAPKZG010000077.1 GCA_026393895.1 Candidatus Aminicenantota bacterium | reverse complement strand
GACCCGCCCCGGGCTGGGGCGCGCCCGGGTGGCCCGCGATCAATACCAACTCCAACTCGAAAAACAGAAAAGCGACATCGAGTTCGAGGTCCAGGGCATCGTCCTGGAACTCAAGGCTAAGGCGCGGATCATCGACTCCTCCGCCAGGTACCGGAACCTGACCGAAAAGCGGGTCGCGTCCGAAACCCGGAGGTACCGGCAGGGGCTTGTCGGAAGCGAATGGCTGTTCAATTACCGGCGGGAGCTGGCCAACGCCAAGTCCGCGGAAATCCAGGCGATCGTCGAGTACAAAATCGCTTTGGCCCGCCTCGACCGGATCATGGGTAATTCCCCGGCCGTCCCCCGGGTTCGGAAGCCCTCATGAAACTCGCCCGTGTTGCCGTCGAACGCCCCGTGACGACGTATATGTTCTACCTGGGCGTCATTCTCCTGGGGTTCGTTTCGCTCCGGGAGTTGAGCGTCGACCTGCTTCCGGACATCAGCTTTCCGCGCCTCGCGGTCGTGACCCAATATGGCGGTGCAGCTCCCGAGGAGATGGAAACCCTGGTGACGGCCTCACTCGAATCGGCAGTCAGCCGCGTCCCCGGCCTACGGCGGGTAGAATCCGTCTCCAAGGAAGGAGTGTCGTATCTCAACCTCGAGTTCGATTGGGGCACGAACATGGATTTCACGATGCTCCACATCCGGGAACAGCTTGACGCGGCCCGCGACGGCCTGCCGAAGGACGTCGAGGATCCCCGGATCGTGCCTCTCGATCCCAAGAGCAAGCCGATCATGATCCTGGCTCTGACCGGCGAACGCACTCTCCTCGAACTCAAGGAAATCGCCGAGGATCTGATCAAGCCCCGGCTCGAACAGATCGAGGGGATCGGATCGGCCGAGATCACGGGCGGAGTCGAACGGGAAATCGTTGTCGAAGCCGATCCCTCGAAACTCGCGTTGTTCGGGATGACCATCGAGGAGGTCGCCGGGCGGATCGATGCGTTCAACCGGAACCTGCAAGGCGGGAAGATCCGCAAGGGGACCTTCAAGCATTCTCTCCGCGTCGTCGGCGAATTTGAAACGATCGGCGAAATCGCCGAAATCAGCCTCCGGGTCACGAAAAACGGCGGGGTCATCCGTCTCCGCGATATCGCCACGGTGCGCGAAAGCCAAAAGGAAAGGCAGGGGATCACCCGGTGGGACGGGAAGGAAAGCATCGGGCTCCAGGTCCGAAAGGAAGCCGGGGCCAACACGGTCAAGGTGTCGAAGGCCGCCCGGGAGGTCCTGGATTTGATCCGGAAGGAAAATCCGGAAATCGGAATCAAGGTGGTCGCGGAGCAATCTCGGTTCATCGAGGCGGCAATCGGCGCGGTCAAGAGCGAAATATTCCAGGGTGCTCTGCTGGCCTTCCTCATCCTCCTCTTGTTCCTCCAGGAATGGAAAACGCCGCTCATCATCGACACCGTCATCCCGATCTCGGTCATCGGGACGTTCAGCCTGATGTATTTCAGCAACATCACCCTCAACATCATGTCGCTCGGCGGTCTGGCCTTGGGGGTGGGCATGCTCGACGACTGCGCGGTCGTCGTTTCGGAAAATATCTTCCGGCACCGGAGTCTGGGTAAGAGCCTCAAGGAGGCCGCTTATATCGGGACGAAGGAAGTCGGCGGGGCGATCGTCTCCACCGCCCTGACGACGGTGATTGTTTTTCTCCCCGTTATTTACGTCCACGGCGTGGCCGGGCAGCTGTTCAAGGACACCGCCTTGACCGTCACGTATTCCTTATGCGCGTCGCTCCTCGTTTCTTTGACCCTGATCGGGACGCTTCAATCCCGGACGTTTGCCCCGGCTGCGCTTCCCGGCGAACGGCCCTGGTCCTGGACCCAGGGACTCGGGCGGGTTTGGGGTAAAAATAACGGGGGGGTGATTCTTTGGCCGTTCCGGGCCTTGCGGTGGCTGGTCTACGCGATATTCAAGGGAATTCTTTTTGTCTTGAACGACCTCGGGACCTTTCTCGGCCGGTTCCTGGCGCTCGTTTTTCATTACCTGGGCCTACCTTTCCGGCCGATCCTCCGGGTCATTTTCCGGGGATTCAATGCCGTCTACGGACGGTTCTGCCGGTTCAACGATCGGGCCTTGCTCTGGTGCCTCAATCACAAGGTCAAGACGATGGCCGCGACGTTCATTTTTTTTGGATTTACGTTCCTGCTCGGGATGACCCTCCGCCGGGAACTGATGCCGCCGCTTCAGACCAACGCCTTTGAGATCGCCCTGAAAACGCCCGTCGATTATTCCCTCGAACAGACCGCGGCCATGACTGAAATGATCGAAACCCGGATGCGCGGAGAACGGGCGGTCGTTTCGGTGATGTCGCAGATCGGCGTCGTCTCCGGCCTGGAGGCGGCCGATCCGGACGTTTCGCTGAACTCTGCCCGGATTCACGTCGAAGTCGACAAACCCGGCGGGCTCAACGAGGTTCTCGAAGTCCTGCGCCGGACCATGGCCCGATACCCCGACCTCGGCTATTCCATCGTCAAGGACCAGTCGCTGCTCGGTGAGTTCCTTGCCCTGGGCACGGCCGAAATTGGCCTCCGGATCAAGGGCAACGACCTCGATCGGCTGAAGACGATTGCCGGACAATTGACAGACCGACTCAAAGCGATTCCCGGGCTCGCTGATTTGAATACCAACCTGGGCGAAGGAAAACCCGAATTCCGGATTTCCGTCCGCAAGGAAGTTCTGCGCAAGTACGCCGACCTCTCGCCGGCCGATCTCGGCGGCTTTCTGGTTGATGCCGTCAACGGCCGGATCGCCACCCAGTACAACGAAATGGAAAAAAAGTTCGATGTCCGCGTCCGGGCCGTGGGGGCCATCCGGCGCAACATCGAGGCGCTCCTGGCCGAACCTTATCCCCACGGGAAGATGCTCATCCCGCTGCGCGAACTCGTCGATTTCGAGATTGTCCGGGGACCGAAGGAAATCCGGCGGGAAAACCAGCAGCGGGAGGTCCTCGTGACGGCCGGCCTGAAGGGCGCCAAGATCAGCGAGGTCGTCTCGAAGATCGAACGCGAAGTCGCCTCCCTCGACTTGCCCTCCGACTACCGCGTTGTGTTCAGCGGCGAACGCGAGGAAATGTCCCAGTCCTTTCGGAGCCTTATTTTCGCCCTCGCCCTGGCCGTTCTATTGACCTATATGATCATGGCCGCCCAGTTCGAGTCGCTTCTCCATCCGTTCCTGATCATGATCACGATTCCGATG
>JAPKZG010000051.1 GCA_026393895.1 Candidatus Aminicenantota bacterium | reverse complement strand
CCGGCGGCCTGGAACTCCGGGTGATCATGGACGGCGACCGGGAGTCGGCCCTCGGGTACCTTTACGACCCGGCCAAAGGTTCGGGCGAGGACGCGGCCGACGCATCATCCTAGGGAGTTTCGCCTCCGGCCGGCTTTGTCTTGCGGCTGAACTTCCGCGACAGGTCGTCGAGGAGCGAATAAACAACCGGGACGACGACCAGCGTTAAAACCGTGGAGCTGATCAAGCCACCGATGATCGTGTAACCGATGGCCGCCCGGAAGCTCGAGCTCGTCCCGAACCCGGCCGCGACGGGGATCATTCCGAGGATCATGGCCAGCGTGGTCATGAGGATGGGCCGCAGCCGGGTCGCCCCGGCTTCGAGGATCGCCTCGAACCGCTTCATCCCGCGCCGTCGCAGGACATTGGTGTAATCGACCAGCAGGATGGCGTTCTTCGTCACCAGTCCCATGAGCATGATCAAGCCGATGAAGGCGACCATGTCGAAAAGCTTGTTGGCCAGAAGCAGGCCCAGCACCGCCCCGATGATCGACAGCGGCAGGGCCAGCATGATGACGAACGGCTGGATGAAAGACCCGAACTGGGACGCCAGGACCATGTAAACGAAGATGATCGCCAGGATCATGGCCGTCCCCAGCGAGGAGAACATTTTCCGGTTCGTTTCCACCTGGCCGCCGAATTCATAGGTCACGCCCTTGGCAAAGGGAATTTTGTCCAGGGTTTCCTTGACCGATTGGGTGATTTCGTTGAGGGCCCGGCCCTTGAGGATGTTGGCCCCGATCATGATCTGGCGGGCCCGGTTGGCCCGGCGGATCTGGGTCGGGCCGTTGACGGCCTGGAGGGACGCGACTTGGTCGAGGGTGATCGCCCCGCCCCGGGGGAGCGGGATGAAAACCCGGCCGAGCCGCCCGACATCGTTGCGGACGTCTTCCGAAGCCTGGACCCGGATATCGATGAGCCGTTCGCTTTCGCGGTACTTGGAGGCCAGGTCGCCGTCCACGACCGTCCGCATCACGGCCGCGATTTGAGCCGTGCTCGTGCCTAACCGGGAGGCCCGCTGGCGGTCGATCCGGATCTGGAGCTCGGGTTTGGGTGGACGGTTGTCGCTGTTGACGTCGGCCAGCCCGCCGACCCCCCGCAGGGCCGCCTTGGTCAGGTCGGCGGCAGCATACAGGTCGGAGAGATTGGCGCATTTCAGGTTGATCTGGATCGGCATCGTCTGCATCGCGGCAAACGCCGCCCCGCCGAGCGACGAGGCGTCCTGGAACGTGATCTGCGCTCCCGGGATGCCGGCCAGCAGCGGCCGGAGCTTGTCCCGGTAGGCCTGAGCTTCCTTGGAGGAAATTTTCAATTTGACGTTGATCGTAGCCACGTCGGTCGAGCCGTCGGTCGAACCGACGACGACGATAATATCCCCGATTTCGGGTTGGGCCTTGAGGACTTGTTCGATTTCCCGGATGGCGACGTCGGTCCGGTCCAGGGAGCTCCCGGAAGCGGTCTGGACGCTCAGGTTGAACTCGTTTTGTTCGCCGCGCGGCGTGCCGCCTGTCCCGACGACGGTGAAGAGATAGACGCTGAGAAGAAAAACCGCGGTCGTGAGGGCGATCATGGTTTTGCGGTGGGTCAGGGCCCAGCGGAGAAGGGGCCGGTATTGGCCGCCCAGCTTTTCATAGATCCCGGAGACCAGGCGATCCAGCCGCGAGGAGAGGGTCTTTTTATCGGTGCGCTCGGTTTTTTTGAAGAAGTGGGCCGACAGCATCGGGGCGAAGGTAAAGGCCTCGAAGAGAGAAATGAGGACTGCGGCCGCGACCGTGATCCCGAACTGACGGAAAAATTTTCCGGCGATTCCGGTGGTGAAGGACACGGGCAGGAAGACGGCCACGAGGGTCAGGGTCGTGGCCGTGACGGCCAGGCCCACCTCGGCGGTCCCGTCGCTGGCCGCCTTCATCGGGTCCTGGCCCAGCTTGTCCATGTGACGGAAGATGTTTTCCCGGACGACGATGGCGTCGTCGATGAGCAGGCCGACGGACAGGCTCAGGGCCAGCAGGGTGATGACATTGACCGTGTAGCCGAAGAGCGACATGACCGCGAAGGAGGCGATCAGGCAGACCGGCAGGCCGGCCACGGTGATGAGCGTGTTACGCAGGTCGCCGAAGGAGAACAGCACCACCAGTCCGGCGAACAGAACGCCCAGGATCAGGGTGTTGATGACGTCATCGCGGGAATTCTTGATCTGGACGGACGCGTCCGTTGCCTTGTGAATGTCGAGGTCGGGATAGGCCCGGCGGAGGTCTTCGACCACCCGGTAAACCTCGTCGGCCACCTTGACCGTGTTCGTCCCGGATTGTTTCTGGACGATGAGCGAGACGGCTTCCCGGCCGTTGATCCGGGAAATCGTCCGCTGGGTCTTGAAATCGTCCTTGACCGCAGCGACATCCTTCAAGTAAACCGGCTCGCCGCCGACGTTGGCCACGACGATGTTCAGCATCTCGTCCAGGTCGGTGAACTCGGCCTTGGTCCGGATGAGAAAATCCTGGGCCTGTCCCTTGACCCGTCCGGCCGGAAGGTTCAGGTTTTCTCCGCGGATCGCCTGGGACACCTGGGAGATCGGGATCCCCTGGGCGTTGAGGCGGTCGAGGTTGACCTCGACCTGGATCTCCCGTTCCCGCCCGCCGATCAGATCGACCGCGCCGACCCCATCCACCTGCTGGATGCGGACCTTGATCGTGTCGTCCACGAGCTGACGAACGTCGGGCAAGCTCATCCGGCCGCTTTTGCTCCAAAGGTAGTAGGAGACGATCGGGACCGCCGAGGGGTCGAATTTGTTGATCACCGGCTCGATGATTTCCCGGGGGAGGGTGTTGCGGATGGCCGCGACTTTTTCCCTCACTTCGGTGGCCGCCACCTGGGTGTTTTTTTCCAGGACGAAAGCGGCCAGGACGACCGAGACGCCTTCTGAAGAGGTTGAGGTGATCTTGTCGATGCCGTTGAGCGTACTGAGGGTGTCTTCGATCGGTTTGGTGACCTGCGCCTCCATTTCCTCGGGACCGACGCCGGGGTCGGCGACGGTCACGGCGACATAGGGCAGGGAGATGTCGGGCATGAGGTCCACGCCCAGGCGGTTATAGGACAGCGCGCCCACCACCACCAGGGACAGGATGATCATGGTGATGAAGACGGGCTGCTTGATCGAGATATCGGCGATTTTCATGGCCGGAAATTCCTTGTTTCGTTCCGATTTATTTCGCGTCGGCGGGCGTTCCGGCGACGGTGATCCTGTCTTTGTCGTTGATCTGTCCGGCGCCTGTGGTGATGACCGTTTCGCCGCCCGCGAGGCCGGACAGGATCTCGATATTGTCGCCGACGACCTCGCCGATCGTGACCGGGATCATCCGGGCCGCGCCGTCGGCCGCGAGAAAGACGCATTTCCGGCCGGCGCGCTCGACGACCGCCACGAGCGGGACGACGATCGCCGTCCGGCGGCCCGTGATCCACTCGACCTCGGCGTACATGCCGGGCTTGAGGCGGTGGGAGGGGTTGGGGACGCTTAGCTCGACGTCGATCGTCCGATTGAGCTGGTTGGCCAGCGGGCTGATGTTGGTCACCCGGGCGTTGAACCGCTCATCCGGGTACGCTTCCAGGGTCACCGTCGCCGGTTGTCCCATGGAGATGAACCGGATGTTCTTCTCGTCCACTCCGGCCACGACCTTGACCTGGTCGATGTCCACGAGGTTGAGGATGGGGGCCGTGGGCCCGACGGCGGCGCCGGGGTTCAAGATAATGCGGGCGACGACGCCCCGCACATCGCTCTTGACCTCGAAGGGCTTGTAGTCGTAGCCGACTTCGTCGCGGTTGACGATGCTGACGACCTGGCCGGGCGTGACCGGGCTGCCCATCTGGACCAGGTTATTGGCGATCTTGCCGGGGACCTTGGAGAAGATGGACACTTCGGCCGCGGCCTGAAGATTGCCCGAAGAGCGGACTTTGTCCTCGATGGTTTGCCGGCCGGGGACGGCCGTTTCGACTGCGATGACGGTCACCGGGGCCGGCTTGGCCGCTTCGCGCTTTTTGGCGTCGATCGTGCTTTTCGTCCGCAGTCCGATGAAGACGGCCAGGGCGATGAGAACGAGGATGACGATGATTCTTCCGATTTTCATATGGTCCTCCCGCAGGATCGGTCGAGGTTGAACTGGCCGATTTTATGCGTGTAAATGATCTGGAGCGCGTTGAGACGGGCGGTCTCCAGGGTGTTCTGGGCATCGACAAGGTCGGTGGCGCTGAGCAGGCCGTTGCGGTAGCGCTCCTCGGCGATCCGGAGGGAATCCTCGGCCTGCCGGATTTTCACCTTTTCGATTTCGAGCTTCTGTCCGGCGGCCTGCAGGTCGGCCACGGCGGTCTCGACGTCCAGGGCCACGGCCCGCTCCTGTTCGGACAGGCGCGTTTCGGTGACTTTCAGGGCCGATTCGGCTTCGGCCACCTGGGTCTTGGTCCGGAATCCGTCGAAGACGGGATAAGAGACCGTCAGGGCGGCCGTCCAGGTGCCCTTGAGCTGTTCCATCACCGGCATGAACCCGTTGCGGAAATCGTAATTGAAGGAAGCGGCCACGGTCGGCTTGTTGCCGGTCCTGGCCAGTCCGACCGACGCCCGGTTGAGGGCGGCCAGGTGATTCACCTGTTGGAGTTCCAGACGTCCGGCCCGGGCTTCCCGGAGCAGATCCTCGATTTTATAGTCGGCCGGTTCGAAGGTCAGCTCGGCGGCCGGCTCGAAGGGCGTTTCGGGGTCGCGCCCGGCCAGCGAGTTGAAGGCTAGGCGGAACTTGACGATGTTGTTCTGAAAGTCGACTTTTTGTGCTTCGAGAGCGCTGATCTGGACGGCCATGAGGTTTTTGTCGAAGCTCGAGGCCAGCCCGGCTTCATAGCGCTGGTTCAGGATGTCCAGCTTGTTGCGGAAGGCCTCAATATTTTCGTCGAGGACCTGGATAGCCTCCTTGAAAAAGACCGTCCCGTAGTAGAGAGGGACGACCTGGTAAGAGAGGGCGAATTTGGTCATGGCCAGGCCATCTTTGGCCAGGTCCACGCCGGCCATGCTCATGTCGATCGTCCGGGCCGTCCGGCCCCAGTTGAAAACCTGGCCGGCGACGGTGGCCCGCACGTCGTAGTTATTGGGCGTGCCGAACTTGACCGTCCATGTCTGGCCGTTGAAGGGGATCGTGATCTCCCCGAAATAGCTCATCCGGCTATAGGCCCCGGTGAGATTGGCCTGGGGCCAGTATAGGTTTTTGCTTTCCGTGACCTTGAGCTCGGAGCCGGAGACGGATTCCCGGGCCATGTCGATCTGCTGGCTGTTATTCAGGACGAGATCGACCGATTCCTTGAGAGTCAGGCGGTCTTGGGCCCGGGCCGCGCTTCCGGCGGCCAGGAGAAAAACCGCGGCGACGATCCACGAATAGCGGCGTTGATTCATGATTTCTCCTTCGTGATTCTTTTCATGATGTTCAAATAAAATTTAACGGCGTCGCGCGCTTCGTCCGTGCGGCCCTCCATGATTCTGTGGCCGATCCCGATCTGGAATGTTTTCTGAAAGTGGATCAATTGGTCGATGGACAGGTTCAGGTGTTCGCGGGCGATCTTGGCCTGGAAAGTCTTGCGGATGAATTCTCCGTGGGCTTGGAAGCTCCGGGCCGCCCGCCGGGCGATGTCCTTGTCCTCGAACTCGATGAACCGGCTCGAGCAGGGCAGAAAGATCTTGAGGAAGCCGCGGTTGCGGTCGCAGTATTCGAGGAAGATGTTGAGCTCGGCCTCGACAGCCTGGAGGAGAGTCGCCTGTTCGGGGAGCCGGCGTTTGATTTCGGCGATGATCCGGCCGATCTCGCGCTCGAGAATGTGAAAGAAAATCTCATCCTTGCTTTTAAAGTAATAGTAAAGGGTGCCCTTGGCCAGCTCGGCGGCTTCGGCGATGTCGTCCATGCGGGTATGATAATATCCCTGCTCGGAGAAAACCTTTTCGGCCGCGCCGAGAATGACGTCGAGCCGGGTTTGTTCCTCGCGCTCTCGGCGCTCTTTGACTCCCATGTCGTTCTCCCTTCGGACGCGTTCCCGGCCTTGACGGCCGGTTGCCAGGCCAGCGTTCGACTAGTGAGTCGAAATATAACCAGCCGGTCATAATACGGAGAACGGAGTCCGTTGTCAAGTAAGGAGTGCGGTCGCGCATCTTTCCGGGTTGATACCCCTTCGCCGACGGCGATATAGTTTTTTGCGACGAGAAGAGGAAAAAGCAATTTCTTATCGATAAATACTGGTAAAATAGTCATCCCAATATGGATCTTTTTGACCGATTCAGGACCCACGCCCGCCGCCGGGAAGCATTCACCTTTCTCCGTTACCTTGGCCCCGGGCTCCTCGTCACCGTGGGGTTCATCGACCCGGGTAACTGGGCCGCGAACATCGCAGCCGGTGCTCTTCACGGCTACGCCCTCCTGTGGGTGATCACCCTCGGGACCCTCATCCTCGTCTTCCTCCAGCACAACGTGGCCCACCTCGGCATCGCTACCGGACTCTGCCTCTCGGAGGCGACGGCCCGGTATGTCCGGCCCGCGCCGGCCCGGTTCATCCTTGGTACCGCCGTCTTGGCCTCGGTTTTTACGGCCCTGGCCGAGATCTTGGGCGCGGCCATCGGCCTGCGGATGCTCTTCCCACGCCTCCCGCTCCAGGGCGCGGCCGTTCTGGTCATGGCCTTTGTCCTGGTCATGCTTTTCACCAACTCCTACCCGAAGCTCGAGAAATGGATCATTGCTTTCGTTTCCGTCATCGGCTTGGCGTTTCTCTACGAGCTCGTTCTCGTCCACGTTCCCTGGGGGAAGGTGGCTGTTTCCTGGATCCGCCCGGAATTTCCGCCCGGCTCCATGCTCATCATCATGAGCGTCCTCGGGGCTGTCGTCATGCCGCACAACCTTTTTCTTCACTCGGAGATCATCCAGAGCCGGCAGTGGAACCTCGCGGACGAAAAGGTGATCCGGCGGCAACTCAAGTTCGAGTTCACCGACACGCTCTTTTCCATGGGCGTCGGTTGGGCCATCAACAGCGCCATGGTCATCATCGCGGCCGCAGCTTTTTTCGGGAAGGCGGCGATCACGGAGATCGAGCAGGCCCATGACATGCTCGGACCCCTCGTCGGAGGGACCGCGGCGTTCGTCTTCGCCTTCGCCCTGATCCTCGCGGGCCTCTCCTCCTCGATGACGGCGGGCATGGCCGGGAGCACGGTCTTTGCCGCCATTTTCGGCGAGACCTACGACATCAAGGACCTCCACTCGAGGATCGGCGCCGGATTGACCCTGGTCGCGGCGACGGCCGGGATCTTCCTCATCGGCGACCCGTTCAAGGCCCTCCTCCTGTCCCAAATGCTCCTCAGCGTCCAGCTCCCGATCACGATCATCACCCAGATCCGCCTGACGTCGTCCTCGGTCGTCATGGGGAAATATGCGAACTCTCGCCCACTCAGGGTCGTCCTCTGGGTGGTGGCGGCGGTCGTCATCGCCCTGAACCTGATGCTCTTCCGAAGCATTATTCTTTCCATTATCTGATGTTTGGGGCGAGACGGCGCGGAACGTGAGATGATGGGTTATCCGGAGTTCCTTGTCCGAGTGACCTCACATACTTCGGATAAGGGCCAATTGGTTTCCATCCAAAAACCGCTCGTTCCGGTTTCCTTATAAATATTAATGATGGTAATCAAGGGCTAACCCCCGACGGAAGGAAGGAGAACCATGAAATTGAGCAGATTCAAGGTGCTTTCGGCTTTCATAGCTTTGGTCCTTATCGTGCTTGGCTTTACTTTGCCGCTTTCCGCCGGACAGGACAGGCCGGCCGCGGAGGCCGCGGTCCCGAAAGCCGAGGTCCACCCCCGGCCGATTTCCGGGTTTCCCGAAAGCGGCGTCTTCAAGCTCTTCGTCATGGAATCGGAAGGCAGAAGCTCTACATTCGTTGGTTCGACTATTGGCTGAAGGGTATCGACAACAAGATCCTGGACGAGCCGCTGGTCCAAACATTCGTCATGTTCTCGAACAAGTGGCTCGCGGGCGCAACCTATCCTTTACCCGAAACCAGGTTCATCAAGATTCGTGTGGAAGTGGCCTCGGCCATGTTCCCGCTCTTCTCCCGCAACCTGAACACCGGCGGCCACAACGAAAAGGAGACGAAATTCCGAAGAGCGACCCAGAGGGTCTATCACACGGCGGAGTACCCTTCCCACGTCCTCCTGCCCGTCGTCGAGGTCGAATAAGGGGGTGGGGTGAATGGAGGGGGATTCGAACCCCGTTCCGGGGACGCAGGCCGCCGTTTCACCCGGCGATCCTGCCGTCGATCAAGGTGATCGTCCGTTCGGCGATCGCCGCCAAGCGCGGATTGTGGGTCACCAGCAAAATCGTCAGGCCCTCGCGCTTGTTGAGCGACCGGAGGACTTCGCCGATCTCCTCGCTGCGTTTCGAATCAAGATTTCCCGTCGGTTCGTCGGCCAGCAGGATTTCGGGTTTGTTGATCAGCGCCCGGGCGATCGCGACGCGCTGCATTTCGCCGCCGGAGAGCTCGGCCGGCCGGTGATCGATGCGTTTGTCCAGACCGAGAAACCGAAGGATTTCCGCCGGATCGGTCGGATCCGCGGACTTTTGATAGAAAGCGAATGGAAGCACGACGTTTTCTCCGACCGTCAGCGTCGGGACCAGATAAAATTTCTGGAAGATGTAGCCGAAGACGCGGCGGCGGATGCGGGTCAGTTCGCTTTCGGACATCCGCTTATCCGCGGCGAATAATATTTCGTTTCCCAGGGTCAGCGAACCCGAGGTGGCATTGTCCAAACAACCGAGGATGTTGATGAGAGTCGTTTTCCCCGATCCGGATGGGCCGATGAAGGAAACGAACTCGCCTTTTTGAACGGTCAGAGAAACATCGTCCACGGCGACGATTTGTTCGGCGCCGCGATGATAGACCTTGCGGAGGTTTTTGGCTTCGAGGGCGGTCCCGGCGGTGGGCATGGTCATTCTCCTTCGCTTCGGATCGCTTCCAGCGGCCGGACGCGGGAGGCCCGCCAGGCGGGATAAATCCCGGCCAGCAATCCGATGACAATGACGATCCCAAGGGTCGCCAGGGCAAGTTTGCCGTTGACGATGACCAGGCTTCCCGTCGGCGTGTAGGGCAGAAGGCGGCGGATCAGGAGGTCGGTCACCCTGGCCAAAGCGAACGAAAAGCCGATGCCGACGGCGCCGCCCAACGTGCAGAGGATGATCGTTTCGGTCCAGATCATCCGGAAGACGTCTTGAGGCATGGCCCCCATGCTTTTGATGATCCCGATTTCCTGAAACCGCTCGAAGACCGACATCAGGATGGTATTGACAACGCCGAGCATGGCGATCAGGATAGCGATCAAGGCGATCGAAAACACCATGACTTTCGCCGTCGAAACAAGCGACATGATCGTCGACTTGACCTGGGACATGCTGACCACCTGGACGTCGGGAAGTTCATAGAGCTTGTTTTCGAGCCCGGTGATGTCGGCGTCCTTCCAAACTTTGATCCCGACGGCCGTGACTTTTTCCTCCTGTTTAAAATCCTTCTGCAGGGTCCGGATCGGGACGAAGATCGTGCCGTCGTCCTGGGTTCCGGATCGGGTCAAAATCCCCGAGACGGTGTATTCGATGTTCTTCTCGGGGATGAGGATTTTGTCGCCGACTTCGCGTTGTTCGAGTTCGGCGGCTTCATAGCCGAGGACGGCTTCATGGCTTTGAGGTTTCGTGAACCAGGCGCCCTGGGTGAACTTCAGAAACGGTTTCATCGCCGGGTAAGTGGCCGGATCGATCCCGAGATAGGCGTTGAGGCCGCCGCTTTCGCCTTTGTTGGGATCGAAGACGGCTTGCATGAGCATCGGGGTGATCTTTTCCACTTCCTTGTTTTTCAAGATGTCGGCGAAAACGGCTTCGTTCATATAACGCAGACCCGTCCCGCCCTTGAGCATCAGGGTGGCGGCTTCATAAGGGCATCCCTTGGCCGTCAATAGGACTTGAAATCCCATATTGTCAATGTCCTTGTTTAAGGCCGATTCGTATCCCTGATTGAACCCGAACAAGCTGGTCAACACCCAGGCCGAAAGCCCGATGCCGAGGATCGTCAGCAGCGTCCGCGTTTTTTTGCGGAGGAGGTTTTTATACGCGATTTCGTAAATGCTGATTTTGGATTTCATTGATTTTCCTTTCGATGACGTAACGTCCTTTCCCGCGGACGTCATTTGACGAACTTCCCGCCGAATAAAAAGACGTCGCAGAGAATGAGGTTCTTTTTAGCCCCCCTGAGCGCGGCCTTGAAGTCGCTTTCCGCCCCGGGGGCGGGATTTTGGATGGCCGCGATCCTACTTCCCGGTTCGGCTCGGCCCGCAGCCGGATCGTAATCGTCGAAATCGGGGAGAGTCAGCCCGACGAACTGCTTGCCGAAGGCCGGGTCGCGCAACAGTTTGGCCGATTGATTGGTCAATTTCTGGATATAGAAGGCGCGGATGCGGCCTTCGAGGTCGAGGGCCAGAAAAACCTGAATGCCGCCGTATTGACCTTTCTGGTTGACGCCGTGAATATATCCGATCAGGTCCGTTCCCTTGAAGATTTGGTACATCGTGTACGGCACGTCGGCCGTTTCAAACAGCCCTTTGAACGAATCGCCCAGCCGGCCTTCGATTTTTTTAAGAAGAGGATCTCCTCCCTGCCGGGCGATCGAAACATAAAGCGTTTGATAGCTGGTCGATTCGGGAAACAGCCGCTTCACGTCGCGGTCGGGGTCGTTCAGTTCGCAACCGACGGCGGCCCAAAGCGGCGGAAGGACGACGGCCAGGATGAGGAAGAGCGCCGGGACGAGGGCGCGTCCGGATCGGTTGGTGATGGTCATCTTTCTTCGTTTCTTCAAAGCCGGATTCCTTTGTAAAAATAGACTTGAACAATGAATCTGGCCGACCGGCTTTCCGTGTCGCCGGCGGCCATGGCCCGAATCGTCCAGTCGGGATGGGCGAGAAACGTCATTCCCGCGGAAAGTTCAAACCGCGTCGCCCCGTTCATCCGAACGAGGGCGGGCTGGAGTTCAAGCTTGAATCGGCTCTCTTCGCCGAGTCCGAGTCCGATCCGCCAGAGTCCGGCATACGCTCCCATCCCGGCCCGCTTTCCGGCCATGAGTTCAACCCGGTTTTCGATATTGTTCCGGAGCCAGGTGACGTCGGCCGCGGCCATGGCGAAACCGGCCGGATCCGCGCTCATCAGATGAATTCCCATGACGTCGAGGACGTGTCCCGCGCCGAAGGATACTCCGGCGGAATAATTGTCTTCCGTCAGGACGCCGAACGCCGCCCGGCCCGAGAGGAAATAATTGCCGCGGAAGCGCGGAGTCATTCCGGAGCCGGACGTCAGAGAAACGCCCCACGCTCCTCCGGATGTATCCCGCTCGAGGCCGATTCCCCAATCGCGATCGAACCCGAACCCGCTCATGGCCAGCGGCTGAAGGAGAAGGGCGTGGCTGTCGAGGACGGCGGCCAGTCCGAATTCGGGCCGATTGTGCCCGACCCAGAAGTCGAAAGGCCGGGCCTTGAATTTGAGATAGGCATTGTAGATTTGAGGCTCGAGCGGTTTTTCTCCGCCCGCGTTCCAGACGACCCGGCCTTGAACGGCCAGGATCGCCCGATCGCCGCCGGCGCCGGAAAACCGCTGCACAAGATCGAATCCTATGCCCGGTTTTTGCATCGATTCCATCGCCGCCTGCGAATAAGCGATGATTTTTCCGGCCGAACCCGAATATCCGGCGACGCCCTGAATTTCAAAAAAGAGAAGGCGGCCGGAGGCGAATAGAGACGGGCCGAATCCGCCGGAACAGGCGGCGGCGATCAGCCCGACGGAAAGGACGCGGCTAAACATTGAAACGGATGCTGCCGTGGAAAACGGCCTGATCGTTCAGCCGGAAGGTCACCCGGATTTCCCAATCGCCGGGCATGACTACGTTGATGGGAAGGAGATAATCGTTCTTTTTATTGAGCTTGAACTCGACCTCGCCCGAATCATGGGCGCCGCGCATCGAGGGCATGCCCGATCGCCCGGTCGCTTTGAAAGGAACGACCTGGTCGTTGTATTGATCGAAAACCTGGATTTTGAGGATGACCAGCCCCATCCTGGGCTTTTCGCTGAACGAATATTTTAAATAATAGTTTGCGGCGATCGGGTATTTTTTATTCGGCCCGGGGACCAGGGTCCAGGCGGTTTCGTCCGGGAAAACGACGACTTGAACTTGGGCTGTCTCGGTTATGGTCGGCCGGAGGAGCAAAGGCCCCGCGGAAAGCGCGGCCGAAAGCGCCGGAACGGCTAGGATGAGGATCGCATATCGACGAATCATGAGGGACTCCTTCGTCTATAATCTACTAATTCTATAGGATAATATGATAATATCCTGCGCCCGGAATGTCAACCGGCCGCGTTTTCCGTAAACCCTCTTCCCCCCGTTTTCGTATATAATGACGACAGTCCAGGGAGGAGGTTCTCATGAACTCGGCCCGTTTGCCTCATGTCTTCGTCCTCGTCATGGTTCTCTTGCTGATCGGATCGGCCTGCCGGAAGGAACGCCCGGAACCAAGATTGGAAACCCATCGGACCATCCCTTCACAGGGCGAAAACCGGGCCGTCGTCACGATCAAGATGGCCGCGGGCGAAATGGAGATCCGCGGCGGCGCGGACGGCGATTTGATGAAGGGGGCATTTTATTATAACCGGCGCCCCTGGGAGCCCCGGATCGACCACCAGGTTTCCGACGGAGTCGCCCGTCTCCTCGTCGAACAGCGGCGGATGGGTCCGGTCTTTGGCCGCGTCCGGAACAAATGGTCCATCGAGTTATCCCCAAAAACCCCGATGGAACTGCGGCTGGACCTCGGCGTCGGAAAAGCCGAAATCGATTTGGGCGGCGTTCCGGTCACCAAGCTCGACATCCAGGTGGGTGTCGGCGGGATAGATCTCGACCTCTCCGGAGCGCGGAAAGAAAGCGTGACCGGCCAGATCGAGGGCGGGATCGGCCGGGCCGAGATTTTACTACCGGCGGACGTCGGCGTCCGGATCCGGGTCGAGGGCGGCCTGGGTTCGATCGACGCTCCGGGTTTTATCAAGGACGGCAAAGTGTATCGGAACGAGGCCTGGGGGAAGACGCCCGTCAGCCTCGATCTCGACGTCGAGGCCGGCATCGGCCGAATCGTCCTGCGACTGAATAACAGCCGGTCGGTTTCATTCTGATGGGAATTTCCTTTTTTCCGGTTATTTTGGGGGCGACCCGCGACGTCGGCTTTATTTTCTTTGTGATAACTCAATATTCTTCATAGAGCCATCTCCGTATTAATTTCTCTTCATTTTTGGCGATAATAATAACCGGTATCATATAATCTCCAGGTATACCTTTTTCGTTCCTTCCGCCATTTTTTCCTTGGAAAAATTCTGCGAATACAGTTTCGACTGCGCCGAAAATTTCTTTTTCAAATCCTCATCTTTTAGAATACGGATTATCTTTTCCGAAAGCATTTTATGATCCCGGGGCGGCACGATATAACCGTTAAGCCCGTCGGCAACAACCTCCGGGATACCGCCGACTTTGGTGGCGACAATCGGCAGGCCGGAAGCCATGGCATCAACCAGCGATGTCCCGAGTCCCTCCAGATAAGAAGATAGGACAAACAGGCTGAATATCGAGAGCAACTGCGGCACGTCATTTCTGAACCCCGTAAAAATAGTCGAGCCGGATATGCCCAAAGAATCCGCAAAATCCGTAAGGTCTTTTTTCAGGCTGCCGGCCCCGACGATCGCGAACACGGCATCAGGAATCTCCATCTTGACCAGCTGCGCAGCTTTCAAAAAATTCCTGTGGTCCTTATGGGGCGCAAGCGCGGCGACGATACCTATCACGGGCTGACCTTTTATAATTCCCAATTCGCGGTACAGGTAACTGCCTTCGACATTGTCAAACCTGTTCAGATCCACTCCTGAATGCACGACGGATATTTTTTCTTCAGGTATCCCGTCAGATAAGAGCACATTTTTGACACCGTTGGAGATGGCTATTATTCTGTCGGCACAATGATATTTCCACCTGTTTTTTATATGGAAATCAACCCGCCGGGAAGTAACAACCTTGGCTTTATGCCGGGAAATCTTTGCCGCCATTATTCCTATCGTATGAGCATGCGCGGAGTGCAGATGGATTACGTCCGGTTTCAATGAATTTATGATGCCGGCAGTTTTATAGGCGGCGATAATGTCAAGCTCAAACAGCGGCCGGACGGCAAACCAGGCGGCGACGTTCTCTTTTAGTCCGGCCGAAAGGGCGCTGCCGGGACGACATAAAACGAAATTTTTATCTCCGCTTTTTTTCAGGCCTTCAACCAGCCAAACGAGCTGCTGCTGACCGCCGCGCCATGTCTTTTCAAAATCAATGTGTAATACCGATAATGTCTTCATGATAGATACGTTCCAGTCTTTCGTCTGTTTTCTTATAAGGCAACCGGCTTCTCTCCGAGCATTAAAACCTCTTTTTCAAGCTCGTCCTGTTTTATTTTATCAAATATTTTCTGTTTTTCCAGTTTTTCAAGCCAGCCGCCGAATGAATCATCTTTAACAGTCAGCTTAAGTTTCAGGGCGAGGTTGTTTTTTCTTGTTCATACTCGAGCCCTCTACCAGAAAAGCCCCGCCTTCCTTGAAAAGTCTTCGGAATTGAAAAAAGTTCCTTCAACCGAAAAAAAGTATCCTGAAGTCCCGAAGGGCGCGTGGATTATATCGGGCCTGTCCTTTTTCAGCCGGCCGCCCGGCCCCGACCGCATCTTTTCAACGCGGGCCGTTTCGAATATGATGGCCGCATGGCTCATCTGACGGCGAGGTCCGGATACAGCCGGATCGTCCGGCGGCTCAACAAATTCCCCCAGGGCGCGCCACCCTCCGAACTCCTGTTCAAGATCCTCGGGCTTCTGATGAGCGAGCGGGAGGCGTCGCTGATAGCCCTCCTTCCCATCCGGCCTTTCACCGCCGAACGGGCGGCCCGGGCCTGGAAGATGAAGACGGACGAGGCCCGCAAGGTCCTGGACGCCCTGTCGAGCCGGGCCATCCTCCTCGACGTCCGGGGCCGGACCAGGCAGATCTATGCCCTTCCCCCGCCGATGGCCGGGTTCTTCGAGTTCTCGATGATGCGGCTGCGCGGGGACGTTGACCAGAAAGCGCTGGCCGAGCTCTACTACCAGTACATCACGGTCGAAGAGGACTTCATCAAGGCTCTCTTCACCCAGGGGGAAACGCAGCTCGGCCGCGTCTTCGTCCACGAGCCCGTCCTCTCCAACGAGAATGCCCTCCACGTCCTCGCTTACGAACGGGCCAGCGAGGTTGTCCGGACCGCCGCCCATCGCGGAATCGGCCTCTGCTTCTGCCGTCACAAGATGGAACACGTCGGCAAAGCCTGCTCGGCCCCGCTCGACATCTGCATGACTTTCGACAACTCGGCCGCTTCCTTGATCCGGCACGGCTATGCCCGTTCGGTCGACGTCGCCGAAGGATTGGACCTCCTCCAGAAGGCCTACGAGGAGAACCTGGTCCAATTCGGCGAGAACGTCCAACGCCGGGTCAGCTTCATTTGCAACTGCTGCGGTTGCTGTTGCGAGGCCATGATCGCCGCCCGCCGATTCGGGATCCTCAACCCCGTCCATACCACGAATTTTCTCCCCCGGATCGACCTCGATTCCTGCACAGGCTGCGGAGAGTGCGCGTCCGCCTGCCCGGTCGAGGCCATGACGCTCGTCTCGGCCAATGATCCCCATCATCTCCGCAAGAAGACGGCCAAGCTCGCCGTGGACATCTGCCTGGGCTGCGGGGTCTGCGCCCGCGTCTGCAAGACAAAGAGCATCCGCCTCGAGTCCCGGCCCGAGCGGGTCATCACCCCCCTCAACTCCACACACCGGGCCGTCATGATGGCCGTCGAGCGGGGCAAGCTTCAGAACCTGATATTCGATAACCAGGCCCTGCTCAGCCACCGCGCGATGGCCGCCGTCCTGGGCGTCATCCTCAAGCTCCCGCCCCTCAAGCAGGCCATGGCCTCCAGGCAAATGAAATCCCGTTACCTGACGGCCCTGATCGAACGGCTCAAGCTCTGAGCTTCGCGCGCGGGAGTGTTTGTTTCCCCCGTTAAGGATGGGAGTTTTCTTTTTTCCCCGGATAAGGCGCATTTTCCGGCCAGGTCGACCTTGGTCATAGAGCCGGGCGGATATGTGCGGACTTTATTGTCGTTACGGAAGGCTTCCGAAGTTTTCTTGACGTTTTCGGGGGAGGGTTTCCTTTTTCTCTTCCATGTGTTATTATGCCGTTTTGAAATTTGGAAAGGAAAATAGGACGAAAGAGAAATGTTTAGCGATCGGATGAGCCGCCGCCAGATCCTCCGGATGGGGGGCCTCGCCGCCCTGGCCTTGGCCGTCCCCTCGTCCGCCCGGGCAGCCTTCGAAAAAATATCCGGATCTTTCGCCCTGAAGCGGCTTTCTTTTTTCAACACCCATACGAGTGAACGGCTCGAATCGGTATATTGGGCGGCGGGGGATTATCTAGTCGACGAACTCCGCCGGATCGACCATATTCTCCGGGATCCCCTGACGGGAGAGACGAAGGAGATGGATGTCCGCCTGCTCGACCTTCTCCACCGCCTACGTCAGAACCTGGCCGCGTCGAATGCCTTCCATATCATCTGCGGTTACCGGTCCCCTCAGACCAACGCCGCCCTCCGGCAGAAAAACGCGGGCGTGGCCGGCCACAGTCTCCATATCACGGGACAAGCGGTCGACATTCGCTTGCCGGGAGTTCCGCTGGCTTCCTTGCGCCGCGCCGCGCTCGCTTTAAAAGCCGGAGGAGTGGGTTACTACCCCCAGTCCGATTTTGTCCACGTGGATGTCGGCCCCGTCCGGGCGTGGTGACGGGGGCGGTTCGGCGAGCGCCCGGATCAGCGGAGTGTCGCGACCGTAGACGTCTCTCTGGAGATGCACGATTCCCCGATCATCGACCCAGGCCGTTAGATAGACCAGAAAAACCGGTATCGGCCGGGATAGCCGCACGATTCGGGTCACGCCTTTTCCAATCGCATCTATGATTTCCCGGCGGCCCCAGCCCTTCTCTCCGGTCAAGAGGTACTCGGCCAAAGCAATGGGATCGGCGAGGCGGATACAGCCCGAACTTAAAATCCTCTCCGCGCGTTCGAAAAGCCATCTCTCCGGCGTGTCGTGCAGGTAAACCGAATACGTGTTGGGCAACATGAACGCGATCCGCCCCAAAGAATTCGCGGGACTCGGATCCTGGCGCAGGAGGTAGGGGAAACGGGTCGCACTGAGGGCCGACCAGTCGATCGTCGCCGGATCGACCTCCACCGCTTTTTCCGTCCAGTCGGAGAAGACCCGTATCTTCTTCGCCGCGAGGTAGCCCGGATCTTTTTGGACTTTATGGAGGATATCCTCGACGGCCAACTTGGGGGGGACGGTCCAAGTCGGATTCAGAACCAGATAAGTCATCTCGGCCCCGAAGACGGGGGTTTCCCGGTAATCCCGGCCGACGATGACGGGCATGCTCAAAACGGAGTGGCCGTTCTCGATGACGTCCAGGGTGAATGAGGCGATATTGACCAGAATGTAGCGTTCCCCGAAATTGGAGGGAAGCCAACGCCATCGCTCCAAATTCGCTTTGATCTGTTCGATCCGGCGTTCGACCGGGACGTTCAAGGTTCCGATCGTCGCCGGTCCGACCGATCCGTCGGGCTCGAGACCGTGGCGCGCCTGAAAGCGTTTCACCCCCTCGACCAGACTGTCATCGAAAACGGCGGGAGCAACCGGCCCGGTTGTCGACGCGACCTCCGGCATATCGCCGCTTGCGAGCAGGCGCCGCAGGAGGGCTTCCACCCGAGGGCCCGTCGCCCCTATCTTCAACGTCGGACCCGCGGGAACCTCTCCCCAGCCTCCTTTTTTTTGGATTTCGAAGGCGGGAGGGAGGGCGTCTTCCAGGGACGTGTACCAGGGATGCCGGGGGTGAAGGGCATAAAGCGACTCCCCGATTGCGCCGGCTGCGAGGGCGTCTCGAAGGACGGCCAGCAAATCCGCTTGACGGGTTTTGATGAACCAATCGGCTTTGATCGTTTCGGGATCGATCGCTCCGGATTCCAAATGAGAAGCCAACATGAGAAAAGAATCGCTCAGGATCATGTCGAGGTCGGCGAATCCATTGGCATCATTCGGTCCTCGACCGTTCTTGAGGTCTTCGACGAGAGATTGAACCCGGGAAAGTCGATAAAACGCAGGATCAAGGCCTTCTTTCCAAACGTCTCGGATGGCAGTCACGAGATTGTCCATGGCTGACGTCGGGCGTCCCTCCTCGATCCAGGCCGGAACGAAATCTCTCGCCTCATAGAACCGGGGCAAAACGGGTGAGCCGCAGAGAAACTCATTTCCGCAAGGGACGAGGCCCTTACCGTCGAAACGGGACGTTCTCTCGCGAATGAGGTCGCGCATGGCTTGGAGGGAAACGGCGCCCGATATTGGGCTCTCAGCCCCCGGGACTTTTTCCCGCCGGCCGCAATCGACAAGGGGAAGCGATCCGAGAAGGATGATCGCGATGAACCGGAGATTTTTCCTTTCAGGCTTCACGGCGATAAGGATATCGACTAACTATTGTGCTGTCAATGACTTGAATCGAATCCGATTAATCAGTCACCCTCGATTATTTTGATTTATTTTTTGCTTTTTTTTAAAATTAATTTAATTTTTAACAAAGGGGGCATGGTGTCACCTAATAAAAATCCCCCGGGTTTTAAGGGTTCGATCTCGTCGCAAATGACTTTGACAATGGCCAGCAGCGGTAAGGAAAGAAACATCCCGGGGACACCCCATAAAGAATTCCCGGCAATGACGACGACGATGGCGAAAAGCGCATTTATTTTAACCTTCGAGGCGACGATTTTGGGAACGATGTAGTTATTATCCACCAGTTGGATGAAATAATAGGCGGCCAGAACATAGAAGGCGTACCATGGGGACGATTTGGTGACCAGGGCAACCATCATGGGCAAGGCGACGGCTACGACCCCTCCAATGTATGGAATGATGTTGAGTAATCCGCCGATAATGCCGATCAGGAGAGCGTAATCGATTCCCAGTATCAAAAGAGCCATGGTATTCAGTGTTGCGACCAGGACCGCTTCGATCACCAGTCCAATAATGTAGCTTTGAACAACGGCTTTGGTCCGGGTCACAATTTCGCCGACCTGATTTTGATTGTTTTGACTAAAGAGCTTGTAAATAAACTCAAGTAAGATGGGTTTATAAAATAATATTAAAAAGACATAAACGGGAATTAAAAACAAAACCACGAGCGCGCTGCTGATGATGACGATTGTTTTTCCGATGGCGGCAGTGCTGGTGTTGATGATATCACTGGTGGCTTTTGCAATCCAGGCGTGGATCTTTTGAGGGTTGATATCGAAATATCTGGAAGCCGCGGTGATGGTTTGGTTGAGAAACCCGTTAAATTTTTCGGACAGGATCGGCCATGATTCGCTGAATCGGATTCCCTGCGAAATCATAAGAGCGCTAAACGCGGCGATCACTAAAACAGTAAGGGCTAACGTAAGGACAATGGCGATCACCCTGTTTATTTTTAGCCGGACAAGAAAATTGACGATCGGGTGGAGGGCGATGGCGATAACGATCGCGAAAACGAGAGGAACAATAATGTTCTGGGTGATGTCCAACACCGTAAACAAGGCAAAGAGGCCGATGAAAATAAGGGTAGCCTTTGCGTAAAATGGTAATTTCAATTCTTCACCTCTCATGGTTTTCCACGGCCATATAAATTCCCGCTCCGACCGAGGAATTTCCCCGCCTTACCACGCCGGTAATGTACCGCCGGCCGCCCGGTGCTGTCAATCACGATGAAAACCGTAAAAACCGCTGATTGAAAGACAATTTTAGACGGGACAATCCCCTCGACGCGACGGCTGATAGGCGGAAGACTCCTGCTCCCGATGATTACGAAAAATTAAAAGTATTCTTCGCCCTTCTCGGCCGCCATGTGCGCGGCTTGCCCGAAGATATGGGGGAGGAAAGCCTTTATTATCGGGGAAACATCTTCTTGCCGCGTTCTCCGATCTGCTGGCGCCACATGGCGTAGTACAGGCCCTTTTGCCCGAGCAGCTGTTCGTGGGTTCCCGTCTCGACGATCTTCCCTTGTTCCAGCACGTAGATCACATCGGCGTGCATGATGGTCGAGAGCCGATGAGCGATCAGGATGGTGATCTGTTTCCGGCCGGCCGAGATCCGCCTGATCGTCCGGGTGATGTCCTCCTCGGTCAGCGAGTCGAGCGCCGACGTGGCTTCGTCGAAGATCAGCAGCCGGGGTTGTCGAAGCAAAGCCCTGGCGATGGACAGACGCTGCTTTTCGCCGCCGGAGAGCTTGATCCCGTTCTCCCCGATGAGCGTATCGATCCCTTTGGCCGCGCGGGAGAGAATCGGGGTCGCCTGGGCTTTGTCCAAAGCCTCCAGGATTTCCTCGTCGGTGGCCCCCAGTCTCACGAACTGCATGTTTTCCTTGATGCTACCGGCGAACAGTTGGGTTTCCTGGGTGACAAAACCGATCTGCCTGCGCAAGGGGTTGTAGCGGATGTTTGTGGACGAGGCCTGGTTGAAATAAATGGACCCGTTGACCGGGCGATAGAGCCCCACGAGTAATTTCACCATGGTGGACTTCCCCGACCCCGAAGGGCCGACGATGGCGATGGTTTCTCCGGACCGGACATCGAACGAGATGCCGTCCACGGCGTTGAACGACGCGGTCCTGTGCCGGAAGACGACGTTTTCGAAGCGGATCCTCTCCAGCGGGCCGATCTCGTCCGGATTTTCGGGGCGGCGCTCGATGGGCTTTTGCATGAGCGTGTCGAAGTTAATGAGGGACGCGTCCACTTCCCGGTATTGCAGGATAATATTTCCGATGTCCTGCAGAGGCCCGAAAATTGCGGTGGAGATGAACTGCATGGCGATGAGTTGGCCGGTCGTCAGCACATGGCGGAATATGAGCCACAGCAGGATGAACAGGATGGATTGTTTAAGCAGGTTGAGCGCGGTCCCCTGCAGGAACGTCAGCGTGCGGACCTTCCGGGCTTTCTGCATCTCAAGGTCGTAGATGGCCCGCGTCTGCCCGCCGAGACGCTTGATCTCCTGGAAGGTCAGGCCCAGGCATTTGACCAGCTCGATATTCCGCAGGGACTCGGTGATGACCCCCGACAGGAGGTAGGTTTCGTGGTTGATGGACCGCTGGACGGTCTTGATCTTTTTCGAGAGCAGGCCGGTGAGAACGCCCAGCACGCCGATGCCGACGAGGAAAACGGGGATCAGGAGCCAGCTTTTCGTGAGGCTGTACCAAACGAGGAAGCCGATGCCGATGATCGAGGAAAACAGCACGTTGATCAGGGAATTCACGAAACGCTCGGTATCGGTTTTCACCTTCTGCATGAGGGAGACGGTTTCGCCGCTGCGGCTCTGTTCGAATTCCTCAAAGGAGAGCCGGAGGGTCTGTTTCAGGCCGTCGTTGAAAACGTTCATTCCGAAGCGGGCCACCGCCATGCGCGAAAGATATTCCTGCAGCGCTTTGAACAGTCTGGCCAGCAGGGCGATGGCGATGGCCAGGGCCAGCCAGAACAGCACCCCGCGGACGAGTTCGTTCTCCGGGCGGCTGCCGCGGCCGGAAGCATAGTCATCGATGATCTTCCCGAAAATGATGGGGTCGATCAGGCTGAGCAATTGAGCCGCGAGGGCCGACGCCAGGGAGACGATGATCAGCCCCTTATGGAGTTTCAGGTATTTCCAGAGGATTCGCATGGCGAAATCATATTGCCGCGGTTTGGGCGATGTCAATCCGGGTCAATAAGATAAAAAGCTATAAATGAACCTCCCTGCTTGACTACGCAGGTATTATTCCGCCGGTAGCCCGGCGCTTCAGTTTGAAGAAAAGCAAAAAAGAAGGGACGGAAGCGAACTTCCGTCCCTTTCCGTATTGTGCCGTTAAGAATCAGCCCTTGACGAACTTTTCCACCTCGTCGTTGTCGGCGTCGAGGATGTAGGGGATGCCACTGCTGTCGGCGGCTTCCTTGGTCAGGGCGGCGATGTCGTCCCGGGTGATTTAGGACAGGCCCTATTTGAGGAAATTCAATCGGGGTCCGTGATCCGCGACGAAAAACCGAGGACCCGGAAAGGCTCGATGTCCGGACGACCGGGCGAAATATGAAGTTCCGGTTTCTCGCCCAGGATCATGATGGTACAAACACAAGTGGAGGCATTGTTGATTCCCGAGGTTCGATTCGCGAACAGCGTTTTCAGAAAGGCGAGATCGATCGTCGTCGAGTTGTCCATCAGCGTCCGCTCGAGAAAGTTGAACCGCGGGCAGAACGTCTTAAACATTTCCAGGGATAGGCCGTCGCGTTTTAAGTTTGCCGAAAATTTCGGGTCGAGGTCGTCGTTGATCCGGGGATGATTCGTGTGATAGGTGAACTCGGCCCCGGCGAAGGGGAGGAACGGGATCATTTTGCCGGCCGAACGCTCAAAACAGGCCGCGTTCAACGGGCCGCCGAGGGCATAGTTCTGCGGGGCGGCCGGCGGAATATCCCGGAGGAATTTCACCGCCTGCTCGTAAGTTTTTTGCCGAAGAATCCCTCGAATGACAAAGGCGACGGGAAGCCCGTTCCGGGAAGAAGCGAGTTGCGTAACGGCGTTGACGCAAACACCGACCGACCGGTTGTTCAATCCGTTCACGCCGACGACTCCCGGGATCGTGAAGACGAGCGTTTCCAGGTTCTCCTTTTTGTCCCGGATTCGAAGGACCGTCGGGAAGCCGTGATAGAAGACGGGAATATCCAACGTCTGGGAAGTGAACGCCGGAAATCCTCTCCTTTTCCCGGCGGCGATGGTCGTGCACTTATCGAGACCGAGGTCTTCGTTCATGACCCAGCTTTCGTCGAGCAATTGAAAAGCGAACATCGTCTCAAAATCCACACCGGCGCCGTCGGCGATGCCGCGGACTTCGTCCAGGAGGCCTGGCGTCCACCGATCAATGGAGGGTTGAAAATCGGTATGGTTCAGGAATTTTCGAATGAAATCTTCCGCGGGAACTTGATATTTTCCGGCGAGGTCGGCTTTCCAGCGTTTGATGAGTTCCGTGATTTCGGGTTTAAGCGCCGTTCCGTGGATCATCCCCATTTGGTACGGCGTTCCCTCAAGATCCAGGACACGGAGCTTTCCTCCCTCTCCGGAAACAACGGTTCCTCCGGTAAAATCGGAGAGGATGATGAAGAGAATAAGGCCGAGAGCGGCGTTTTTGATTCTCAAGACCAGCCCTCTTCGGCCAGGGCGTCGTGAAGTTCATCGGGATGGTGGCGGTTGTGATATTCCAAACGGCTCGATTCATCGTGGGCCTTATGATAGGGCCAGCCCCCGGCCATGCGGTTCCGCTCGTGGAGCTCATGAAGAAGAACGAAGGGGCGCTCGTTTTCTTCGAGGGCGTCGTCGATCCAAACCTCGTTCGAGGGGACGAATTCATAGACATAATCGTGACCGCCCTCGGTGAAATCAATATCAAAAACGCTGCGGACGAGCCGGCCGTTGACGATCCAGACTTTGATTCCGCTCTCCAACGTCTTCCAAAGCCTCTCGTGGACGTTATGCCCGTCCGGCAACCTATTTCCGCCGCCGGTGAAGCGACGGATATCGCCGGCGCGGCGACGCTCCCGTCGTTCGCTCCGGTCGGCGATGACCAGGGCTTCGTCATATTTCATCCCTTTGGCCATCAAGCGATGTTCGACCAGCATGTGCTCGATAAAAAACTTTCGTTCGTCATGCTGGGCTTCGCGGTCAATCCAGAATTCGTTCTCCGGAATATACGGAAAGGCCAAGTGATGGCCGAAGTTCGTGAACTCTTCGTCGATATGGGTCCGGATAAAGCTTCCATCCACGATCCAAACTTGTAACTTTCCCCTCGCGTCGATTTTTTCGAGATAGGGCGATTTTAACACAGTCATCAGACGCCTCCCCGGGATTTCTTTCCTCGAATATGACCATTCCGTCCCCGGAAACGAAATGCTCTTCTCCGTATTATAATCTTAATCTCGGTTCTTAATCTCGGTTTCGATCATATGCGAATCATTCCCCATAGAGGAAATTTTTTTTATCCACGGTGCTTCAATCACCGCCCCGGGTGGTGAACCTCCCCGCTTGACCACGCAGGTATTGTTCCGCCGGTCGTCCGGTGCCGTCAATTTCAACGGAAACCGCAAAAACCACCGAAAATAACAAGGGACGGAGGCGAACCTCCGTCCCCTTCTTTTCCTTATCGCGCCGTTCGGTCTCAGCCCTTGAGGATCTTTTCCACCTCGTCCTTGTCGGCATCCATGATGTAGGGGACGCCGCTGAGGTCGGCCATGTCCTTGGTCAGGGAGACGATGTCGTCCCGGGTGATGTAGGACAGGCCGAACTTGCGGGCGCCGGCCATCAGCTGCCGCAGGCCCTGGCTCAGCCGGGCGAAATAACTGTAGACGCCCATGGCGCCGGGCGGAAGGTCGGCGTAGCGCTTGCCGAAGCGCCGCTTGAGCTCGGGCGCCGTGACGAAGATTTCGTCCACGCTGCCGCCGAACCGCTCGACGTAAACCGGGATCTGCCCTTCGGCGACCCGCTTGCCGATGGTTTTGCCGACCATGGCCGCGGCGACGACGCTGCGGGCCATGCCGACCGCCTTGACGTACGGCGCGCCCAGGGACAGGGCCTTGAAGATCTGGTCCTCGAAGGTGACGCCGCCGGCGAAGCAGAGGTCCGGAACGTACTCGCCTTTCTTGTCCAGCATCTTGGCGTATTTGTAGGTCAGGCTCCAGAGCTCGACGCTGGGGACGCCCCATTCGTTCATCATCCGCCAGGGGCTCATGCCCGTCCCGCCGCCGGCCCCGTCGACCGTTAACAGGTCGAGCTTGGCCTTGGAGGCGAACTTGACCGCCCGGGCGAGGTCGGCCGGCCGGTAGGCGCCGGTCTTCAGGAACACGTGCTTGGCCCCGGCCTTGCGCAGCTCCTCAACCCGCTTCATGAACGTCTCCTCCTCGACCATGCCCAGCCGGGAGTGGCGCTCGAATTCCTTGAAGCTTCCTTTTTCAAAGGCGGAAATGATGTTGGGGTCTTCCGGGTCGGGGAGGACGATGTACCCGCGGCGCTTGAGCTCCTGGGCCTTTTTCAGGCTCTTGATCTTGACTTCGCCGCCGATGTCCTTGGCTCCCTGGCCCCATTTGAGCTCGACGGTTTCCACGCCCAGCTTTTCGATGGCGTACTCCTGGATGCCAAGCCGCGTGTCCTCGACGTTGGCCTGGACGACAACTTCGCCGTAGCCGTCCGACCAGTTCTGGAAGGTTTTGATCCGCATTTCCATGTCCGGGGAACGCAGGACGCGGCCGTTCTTGATTTCGGATTCCTCGTCCATCCCGCAGACGTTTTCGCCGACGGTCAGGATGGTTCCGGTGATGGCCGCGCCGATGGCGATCCCGGGCCAGTTGTTCTTGGCCACGTTTGTCGAGCCCATGCCGGGGACGATGAACGGCAGCTTGAGCTTGATGTCCTTGTTCCGGCCGATCGCCGTCTCGGTCGAAACCTTCTCGAACGTCGCCTTGTCGGAATCGGCCTCGCAGCCGTAGGCCCCGGCGGCCGTCCCCATGATCGAGAAATGGGACAGGTCGTAGGGATATTCCTTTTCCGCGCCGGCGGTGATGATCCCGAACGGCTGGGGATAGAGGACCTCGGCCGCCCGGTAGGCTGATTTCCCGATTTCGCACATCCCGATGCAGCCGTCCACGCACGTGACGCACATGCCGCTGAAGGGGCTGATCGACCCTTCGGTTCTATTCTTGGTGAGGGTGGCTGCGCTCCGATTGAGTTTTGTGTAAGACATGGTGACCTCCTTAGTCCCTTGGTGTTCCGATTTTTAAAGTTGAATGAAGAGCGATAGTATCCATAACGGTTCTCCGGATCACGATTTTTTAGCCTGCTCCGAATCCTTCGGAACACAGGTCCCGCACCGTCCTGCGTCATACATCCAGCACTGGATCTCGTCGAAGGCGTCGAGGCAGGTGGGGTCCATGGTCAGGCAGGCGTTGCAGAGGGCCGTATCCGCCTGCGGACCCTGGCAGCGCAGCTGGCAAGCCGGGCAAATGTACATGCAGGCCCCGCACAGCCGGCACTGCTCGGACTTCATGTCGAACGGAGTCCCGATCTTCCGCTTGTAGCCGCGGTTCTGGAAGCCGATGGCCTGGGCGTCCATCTGCTCGTCGCACATCCGGATGCACAACCCGCAGTAGACGCATTCCTCGTTGCGGGGCTCGAAGCGCATCTGCTTCACGCCGTACAAGGAAGCTAGGTCCTGGAGGACCTTGGAGTAGGGCGCGGTGGAGAGCATGAGCTCGATCATCATCCGCCGGGCCTCCACGACTCGCTTGGTGTCGGTGTGGACCACCAGGCCCTCTTCCACCGAGTAGGTGCAGGAGGCCACCAGCTTGGTCCCGGGCGCCCGGCCGATCTCGACCAGGCACAGCCGGCAGCCGCCGAAGGGCTTCAGGCCCTCATGGTCGCACAGGGTCGGGATCTCCAGACCGTAAAACTTGGCCGCGTCCAGGATGGTCGAGCCTTCTTCGACCTGAACCTCGAGGTTGTTCAAGAGGAACTTGATCATCGGACTTCCTCCACGATGGCAATGGCCGGTTGCCGCTCGGTTTCGATCGCCTCGAACTTGCAGGCTTCGAAACAGGCCCCGCACTTGATGCACTTGCTCTGGTCGATGAGATGGGCGTCCTTGAGCGTTCCGCGGATGGCGTCAGAGGGGCAGGAGTTCTTGCAGGCCAGGCAGCCGGTGCAGGCGCTGGGGATGACCACATAGCGGATGAGCTTGGTGCAGACACCCGCCGGACAGCGCTTTTCATGGATGTGGGTCTCGTATTCGTGGCGGAAGTAGCGTAGGGTGGACAGGACCGGGTTGGCCGCCGTCTGGCCGAGGGCGCACATCGAGGCGTCCTTGCAGGCCAGGGCCACCTCTTCCAGCAGCTTGAGGTCGGCCTCCGTGCCCTTTCCCTCGGTGATGTTCTTGACGATTTCCCACATGCGCTGGGTGCCCTCGCGGCAGGACACGCACTTGCCGCAGGATTCATCCCGGAGGAAGTTGAGGAAGTACTTGGCCACGTCGACCATGCAGGTCTTGTCGTCCATGACGATCATGCCGCCCGAGCCCATCATGGCCCCGGCTTCGGTCAGGCTTTCGTAGTCAATGGGCAGGTCGATCAGCTTCTTGGGAATGCAGCCGCCCGAAGGTCCGCCGATCTGGATGGCCTTGAATTTCCGGCCTTCGGGGATGCCGCCGCCGATGCCGTAGATGATATCCTTGAGTGTGATGCCCATCGGGACCTCGACCAGCCCGGTGTTGTTGATCTTGCCCACCAGGGAGAAGATCTTCGTCCCCTTGCTGGTCTTGGTTCCCAGGCTCGAGAACCACTTCGACCCGCGGCGGATGATGTTGGGCACTGTGGCCCATGTCTCGACGTTGTTGATGACCGTCGGCTTGCCCCACAGGCCCTTCTGGGCAGGGTAGGGGGGGCGCTGATGGGGCATGGCGATCCGGCCCTCCACGGAAGCGATAAGGGCCGTCTCTTCGCCGGAGACGAAGGCCCCTGCGCCCTGGACGATCTCCACGTCGAAATCGAATCCCATACCCAGGATATCCTGGCCCAGCAATCCCCTGTCTCGGGCCTGGCGGACGGCGATGTCCATGCGTTTCAAGGCCAGGGGATACTCATGACGGATGTAGATGAAGCCTTTCTCCGCGCCGACGGCCTTGGCCCCGATGACCATCCCTTCCAGGACGGCGTGGGGGTCGGCCTCGAGAACGGACCGGTCCATGAACGCGCCCGGGTCGCCTTCGTCGCCGTTGCAGATCAGGTACTTGGGTGAGCCCTTGGCCTGGCGGCAGATCAGCCACTTCTTGCCGGTGGGAAAGCCCGCGCCGCCCCGTCCCCGAAGCCCGGAGGCTGTGATCTCCTCGATGATCGCCTCGGGCGTCATCTCGGACAGGGCTTTGCCCAGGGCTTCATAGCCGTCGAAGGCGATGTATTCTTCGACCTTCTCCGGGTCGATCCGTCCCCGGTTGCGGAGCACGATCAGCCGCTGGTGCTTGAAGAACTCGATGTCCTTCATCTTGGGGATCGGCTGTTTCTCCGCGGGGGGGACATACATTAGTCTCTTGACCGGGCGGCCCTTGAGGATATGCTCCTCGATAAGGTGGGGGACGTCCTCGACCTTGAGTTGCTGGTAGAAGATCCCGTCGGGGTGGACCATGAGGATAGGGCCCCGCTCGCAGAATCCGTTGCAGCCCGTAGCGATGATCATGACCTCATCCTCGAGCTTCCGCTTCCGGACTTCCTTTTCCAGGGCTTCCTTGATCTTGAACGATCCGCAGGACACGCACCCCGTCCCGGCGCACACGAGCAAATGAGTACGATATTGTTTCAAGGGCACCTCTCAGAACAGCATTTCGTTTCCGACAGCCAGGGCGTATTCCTTCACCAAGTGTCCTTTCAGCACGTGGTCGACCAGGACCTTGCGGATCTTCTGGGCATCCATGTCGACATACTTGACCGGGGGTTCGCCGGCGATCTCGACCGTAGCCATGGGCTCCCGGCTGCACAACCCGACGCAGCCCGAGGTCGTGACGACCACGTCCTTGATCTTCCGCTTCTGCATCTCGTCGAGCAGGGCGTCCATGACCTCGCGGGCCCCGGCGGCGATCCCGCAAGTGCCCATGTGGACCGTCACTTTGGCCCGGCCCTGGCCTTCCCGGATGGTCAGGAGAGCCCGGGTCTTGTCGCGGATCTGGGCCAGGTCCTGGATGGTGAGCTTCTTCCCCGGAGCCGGAGCGGCCGCCGCTTTGGGAGCCGCGGCTTTCTTGGGGATGGGTTTCTTTTTGACCGGAGTCTTTTTCCCGGCTTTCTTCTTGGCAGGTCTCTTTTTATCAGCCATCGGAACTCCTTTCTGTATTCCGTTCTCCCGGTCGACAGCGGCCGGTCAGGACGCTGGGGACTCGTCCGCCTTGGGCGCGGCTTTCTCCGACCTCTGGTATTTCTTCAGGATGGTGTTGACCTTGCGGATGCTGGTGTGGCCGAAGTATTCGCCGTCTACGGTGACGACGGGCCCGATGGCGCAGCACCCCAGGCACGCGACGGTCTCCAGCGTGAATCGGCCGTCAGGCGTCGTTTCCCCGGACTTGATGGACAGCCGCCGCTCGAATTCCTCCAGGATTTTCGGGCCGCCGCGCACGTGGCAGGCCGTCCCCATGCACACCAGGCAGGTGTGTTCGCCCCGGGGCGTGAGGCTGAAGGCGCGATAGAACGTGGACACTCCGATGATGTCGATGAGGGGCATGCCCAGGGCGCGGGCGACATAACGGAGGGAGTCGGGGGGCAGGTAGTGGAATTCCTCCTGGATATCCAGGAGCGTGGCAATCAGGTTTTTCTTGTTGCTGTGGTGCTTCTCGACGATGGACTGGAGTCTTTCTTGGGGGACGTTCACAATGTTCCCTCCTTGATCGAGAATTGGGGTTTGACCGGGTGGGATAGAACGGGAAAGTCCGGAAACACGGTACAGCTGCGGCGCGGGACGGGAGATCGGGTTCCGGTGACAGGTCGCCCTGTTCCGGGCGAAGCAACGTCCTGCAGCCCGAGAAGGCTATCGATCAATCGCCACACTAAAAATTTGATGCGCATTAAATTAAGGTCGAGTTATAACAAAACGGTTTTGTCTTTGTCAAGTCCCCGCCAAGGCCGGAAAATCCGGGCATTTTCCCAAAAAAGGCCTTGTTTTTTGGAGTTTTCCCCGGGCTTAAGCGGGCCGGAAGCCGAGGCGATTACGTCGTTCCGATCCTTCGCAGGCCGGCGCCGAGATGTCTCCTGACCCGTCCGATTGTCTCCGGGGCCAGCCCCCCTGCCGCCAGGCGCGCCGGGATGAAGCGGCGGCTGGCGAAGGCGAAGATCCGGCCGTCCCGTCGATGGCGATAGCGGAAGTCGATTTCCGGATGACCGAAAACCAGGGCCATCATGGTTCCCCGCATGTTGGTCAATGGCGGCCTGTCGATATGGCGGTAGAAGAAACGGGCCTCGACCCGCGTCCCCTTTCCGGGCCTCGTCGTTATGGTCAGGCCTCCTCCGCATTGCTCGGCCGTCTGGGCCAGGAGGGGGAGCCCCAGGCCGGTGCGCTTCTCTTTCGTCGTGAAGAACGGATCCCGCGCCCGGCGGAGTTCGGCCCGGGACATGCCCCGGCCGTTGTCGGCCACGCGGAGGGTCAGGAGATTCCGTTTCCTGCTTTCGTTGATGGTCACTATGATCAGGGTCGCCCCCGCGGCGATGGAATTCTCGGCGATGTCGAGAACGTGGAGGGAGAGGTCCTCCATCATGACGGGATGACCCTCCGTCCCTCGCTGTCGCGGAGGGCCATCCGGATTTCGCTCAGGGCGGGGGAGGCGAGGAGGAATTCGGTGAACGGGCGGCCGATGTCGTCGGGCTTATGGGCGTCGGAGAAGCGGACCATCGGGAGATGGGCGCAGGAGGCATAGGCGGCCCGGGCCAGGGGAACGGTCATGTGCGGAGAGATTTCCAGGCCGTCGAGAGGGAGGTCCGCGGGGAGGAATCCCAGCTGAAAAATCAGGCTGAACGCCTCCCGATCGATGTGGGCGGCGATGGCTAAGCCGCCCGCGCCGTGGACGAGGCTCACGACCTCCGGAACGCTCATCCGCGCCGCGCCGATGAGACAGTGCGGACTGAAGCCCGTGACCTCATCCTGGGCATTGACGAGGACCTGGTCCTTGACGATTGAATCCGGCAGCGGTTCGCCGGGGAGTTTCCGGAAGATCTCGCTCTGGACGGGGAGGAGGTCATCCATGGTTTCGAAAACGGCCAGGATGTGGACCTCTTCTTCGGACGTAATCTCCATGCCCGGAAAAACGGTGAGGGTCGTCCCCCGGGCGGCCTCCTGGACGGCCGCGGCGTTCTCCCCGGAATTGTGGTCGGTGATGGCCACCATGGCCAGGCCCTCCTCTAGGGCGCGGCCGATGATCTTGCGGGGGTAGATCGTCAGTTCACCGCAGGGCGAAAGGCAGGTGTGGATGTGGAGGTCGGCCTTGAAACGCCTGAGCGTCCTCATTCCCTTTTAATGCCCATTCCGTACAGCCTTCCGGCGAACTCATAGGCGCTCAGCCGGGTCCCGATGAGGGGCACGCCCTTCTCCTTGGCTTTTTCGGCGGTTTCGGGGGCCGGTTCGCGGCCGTTGACCAAGACGATGCCGGCCAACTCCTTGAGCACCGCCACGGCGATGATGTTGGGGTGGACCTGGACGGTGACCCACAGATGATCCTTCTGGCCGTGGGCCATGACGTCGCTCAGCAGGTCGCCGGCGTAGCCGCCGCCGACCGTTCGGGTCAGATCCTTCGCTCCCGCGAAGACCTTCAGGTCGAGCCGTTTGATGACTTCGGCGAGTTTCATTTCTTCTCCTTCATCATGAACGGGCAGTCGGTGAGCAAAGCCAGGCCGCGGATGATGTCGTCGGCCAGGGTCCGGCAATCCGGAGCGCCACAGGCCCCGCAATCCTTGCCCGGCAACTGTTTGATGATCCTGTTCCGGTGCTTGGCCTTCTGGATGGCCCGGACCGGGTCGGCGTCAAGAGGCGTGGCCTTGACCGGCTTGAGGGAGTGGGTAAAGGACATGAAATTCTTCTGGTACAAGGCGTTCGTATCCGAGTCGTCGACCACGGACCGCTCACCCAGGAGGCTCACCAGGCGCAGGATGCGGCTCTTGGCCATGAAGCGATTCTCCACGGCCAGCGGCCCCCCCACGCAGCCGTCCGGGCAGACCATGCACTCGAGCAGGTCTACGTCCCGGAGCATCCCCATCTCGACCTGGTTCAGGACGCGTATCGTGTCCTGGATCCCGGATACGGCCACCGTTCGGCGATTCTTCAACCCGCGGGTTTCCCCTCCGGAGAGGGCCGTGCCCAGGCCGAGGCCGCTGAAGATGGTTTCTGGGAAAAGGCGGGACATGATCGCCTCGTCCTTGCTCTGACGGAGCGCCTGCAGGACCGGTTTGTAGATGTCACGGATGGAGATGGCCCCGTCCAGGTAGGATTTTTCCATCGACACGGGGTAGTTGATCGAGACCATTTTGGCCGGGCAGGGCGTGATGTGGATAATGCCGATATCGGACGGTTTGACCTTCAGCACCCGGGGCAGGTTGGCCCTCAGGATCTTGGCCGCGATCTCCCGCGGCGGCTCGATGGGAACGATGAGATCGATCAGGGTGGGGTAGCGCCGCTGGATGAGGCGCACGACGACGGGGCAGGTCGAAGCGATGAAAGGCCGCGGCCGGGGATGGCTGTTGAGAAACTTCTCCGTGGCCGCGCTGTTGAGCTCGCAGATCGTGCTCAGCTCATAGATCGAGTCGAACCCGACCCGGCGCAGGGCGAAGAGGATCTCGTTGGGAAGCGTGGCGTTGTCGAACTGCCCGTAGAGGACCGTGGCCGGGATGGCAACCTTGTACTTGAAGGCGTTCAGGTCGGAGAAGGACGTGGTGTGGGAGTCGATGGCGTCCTGGGGGCAGAACCGCAGGCACTCCCCGCAGTCGATGCAGAATTCGCCGATAATCCGGGCCTTGCCGTCCCTGATGCGGATGGCCTTGGTGGGACAGGATGTCATGCAGTGGACGCATCCGACGCATTTCTTGGTGTTGATATGCAGGGGGTGTCGATTCTCTTTGTTCATGCTTTCCGTCCGTTCGTTTTGATCGTGAGCTCCAGCCGCGTTCCGCGTCCCACCTTGGACGTGATCCGGAAGGTGTCGGTGTTCTTCTTGATGTTGGCCAGACCCATGCCCGCCCCGAAGCCCAGCTCGCGCATCTCGGGCGTGGCCGTGGAATAGCCCTCGCGCATGGCTTGCTTGATGTCGGCGATCCCGGGGCCCTTGTCCTCGGCAATAATCCGAATGCGATGCGGGGTGACCAGAAGGTCCAGCTGGCCCTGCCAGGCGTACATGATGATGTTCATCTCCGCCTCATAGCAAGCGATGGCGGCCCGGCGCACGAGCTGGGGGTCCAACCCCAGGTCGCGGAGGAGATTCTTGATCTCGCAGGACGCTTCTCCGCCGCGAGAAAAATCCCCGCCTTTGACCTTGAACTCCTGCTGGAATGAAACGGCTTCGGTCATGGCCGGTCTCCGGGAAGGGATCGGGAGATCCTCGAGCAGGCCTCGAACATGGAACAGCCCGTGGCGATGATGGGCAGCTTCTTGGCCGCGGCCTCGTCCACGACGTCGGCGTTCGGGCGCTTTCCCTGGACGATGATGATGGCCATGGCGTCAACCAGGCAGGCGGTGCGGACGACGTGGGGGTTGACCAATCCCGTCATCAGGATCGATCCCGGCTCGGAGAAGGCCAGGACATCGCTCATCAGATCGGAGGCGAAGATCTTCGAGCAACCGGCGTCGAGATCCAGTCCCGGCGTCAATAATTCTCCCCCCACCACGACCAGCATCTCTCTCAGGGTCAACATGGCAACACCCGAACGGGGCGCGTCTTCCGGAAACGCGACTCTATAGTAATACGGGATGTTCG
Organism: Candidatus Aminicenantota bacterium; assembly: GCA_026393895.1. Classification (GTDB taxonomy): domain Bacteria; phylum Acidobacteriota; class Aminicenantia; order Aminicenantales; family UBA4085; genus JAAZPG01. The sequence continues at coordinate 53,908 of JAPKZG010000051.1, read as the reverse complement.
GATTCGTCAAACCCGATGGGCCGTTCGACCGGCCCCGGCGAAGCGGACTCCGCCTCCCGGCGGGGGGGCTAGGGGGCATTTTCCCGATGCGGTCGGCCGGAAAAACCTCTTCCTATGGGCTTGCTGGAATAAAAAATCAAAGAATTTTCCAGGCCTGAAAATCTTCAAACAGCGTCCATGTCCGATAGGCCGGAGATATTTCGCCGGCCGGGAAAACCGGAGAAAGGCGGCCGGCCATTGCGGCCGGTATCGAACGGGGGACGAACAGGGTCTAGAAGGCAATTCGTCCTTCCGGGCGGGAAATCCGGAGCAGCTCGACGAGCGCGGCTTCGTAGGCTTCCGGCGACTTGACAGTCATTCAAATGGTGTTTTATCGTCTTTGACGATTAATCCGGAAAAAGGTGCCTTACGCATGAACATTCAGCGGGTAAAAATGATCTTGTCCAGAATCGTTCTGATCGGCATTTGTCTCTGGCTTTGCGTCGCTTCTCCCTTTGCCCAGGCTCCGGAGAAACGTCTGCTTGCGGCCGACGATGTGTATCGCCTGCAGGAGATTACCGATCCGCAGGTTTCGCCGGAGGGCCGGTGGATCGCCTATACCGTCACCGGTATGGACCGGGAGGCCGACAAGCTGCGAAGCGCCGTCTGGATGGTCGACTGGGAGGGCGCGCAAAATCTGCAGGTCACCTTCGGGCCGGACACGGATACCACGCCGCGCTGGAGTCCGGACGGGAAATATCTGGCGTTTCTTTCCGCGCGCCCCGCCGAAGGCAAGGCGCAGATCTGGCTGCTCGATCGGCGCGGCGGCGAAGCGCGCCGGCTGACGAGCGTCAAAGGCGACATTAGCGACTACGAATGGTCGCCGGACGGCAAGCGCCTCGCCCTGGTCATGCGGGACGGCGACGACGACCCGGGCGAAGCCCAGGATTCCAAGGCCAAGGCTCCGAAGCCGATCGTCATTGAACGATATTTCTTCAAACGGGACGTCGACGGTTATCTCACCGCTTCGTCCCGCGATCATCTTTATCTGTTTGACGTTGAGAGCAAGAAGTTGGAAGCGCTGACCGGCGAAAAGAATTTTGATGAGAGCGATCCGGCCTGGTCGCCCGACGGGGCGCAGCTCGCGTTTATCAGCAACCATGCGGAAGATCCCGATCGGACCGGAACGAGAGACATCTTTATCATCGAAGCGCGCGCCGGGGCCGTGCCGCGCAAGCTGCTGACCGTATATAGCCCGGACCGGCAGCGGCTGGTCTGGAGCCCGGACGGTCGGACGCTCGCGTTTATCCAGGGTTTCGAGCCGAAGTACTATGCCTATAGCCAGGAGCGGCTGGCCGTCGTGCCGGCCGCGGGCGGCGAGCCGCGCGTCCTCACCGCCGCCCTCGACCGCGGCGTGACACAGGCAGAATTCACGCTGGACGGTTCCGCCCTGACGTTTCTGGTGGAAGACGACCAGCGGACCTATTTGGCGAAAGTCGCCGTCGGCGGCGGAAACGTCGAGCGGGTGAACGAGAGCGGCGCCGTCCTCAGCGAAATCTCCAGCGGCGGTGGGCATACGGCCGTCACGGCGGCGACCGACACGTCGGCGACGGAAATCTACGCTCTCGAGAACGGAAAGCTCCGAAAGCTGACCGTCCACAACGACGCCTTGCTCGCCGAATTGCGGCTGGGCGCCGTCGAAGACATGAGCTTCCGGAGCAAGGACGGCACGGAAATCCACGGAATGATGGTGAAACCGCCGTCGTACGAGGAAGGGAAGACGTATCCCACGCTCCTGTGGATTCACGGCGGCCCGAATATGCAGGACGACCACGCGCTGACGTTCGGTCTGTATCCGCTGCAGCTGGAACGGCAATTTTTTGCCGCCCACGGCTATGTCGTTTTGGCGATCAACTATCGCGGCGGCAGCGGCCGCGGCGCCGAGTTCACGAAGAGCATTTTTGCCGATTGGGGGAATAAAGAAGTCGCCGATCTGCTCGCGGGGGTGGACGACGCCGTGCGGAAGGGCGTCGCCGACCCGGACCGGCTCGGCCTCGGCGGCTGGAGCTACGGCGGAATCCTGACCAATTACACGATCGCGACGGATCCGCGCTTCAAGGCGGCCGTCAGCGGCGCCGGGAGCTCAAACCAGATTTCGATGTACGGCGGCGACGAGTATGTTCTGCAATATGACAACGAACTCGGGCCTCCGTGGCGCAATCCGGAGGCGTGGGTGAACGTGTCCTATGCGTTCTTTCACGCCGATCGGATACACACGCCCACGTTGTTCATGGGCGGCGAAAAAGACTTCAATGTGCCGATCATCGGCGGCGAGCAGATGTACCAGGCGCTGAGAACGCTCGGAGTCCCCACGCAGCTGGTGGTCTATCCGGGGCAGTACCATTTGTTAACGCGGCCCAGTTACATTCATGATCGTCTGGGACGGTATCTGGCGTGGTTTGACGCGTACGTGAAGACCCCGAAAAAGTAGAATCACGCCCAAGCGATCTCTTCTTTCGACAATCAATTTTCTTTCCCGTTGTGGAGCCTTCACGGGACGACCACCGTCAGAATCGGCCGAAAGCAACGACCCCGAGCAAGGCGAGGGCATAAAGCGCCGCGAACGCGTGCAGAAGGCCCTCTTTTCGAAGATGAGTCCGGCCGCGAAAAGACGCGGAATTTGGGAAGATCAGGGCCTCCGGCCCCTCCCGTCACATCTTTGACACGGCGTCGCGGGCGGCGTCCCGGAAGCCTTCCGACAAACTCGGGTGGTGGTAGATCGAGTAGATGAAATCCTCGGCGGTCGCCCCGGTCCGCATCGCGATGACAAGGTTGTGGATGAGTTCGGCCGATTCCGCGCCGAGGATGTGAGCTCCGATCAGCTTGTGGGACGACGGGTCGAACAGCATCTTGATGAATCCCGGGTTGAATGTCTGGAGGCTGCAGGCCTTGACCAGGGCGGCGTAGCCGCACACGCCGACGATGTGGGGGATTTCGTTCTCTATGGCTTCGTCCTCGGTCAGGCCGACCGAGCCGATTTCAGGTTGGGTGTAAATCCCGCCCGGGACGAAACGTTCGTCGATCGTCCGGGAACCGCCCATGGCGTTTTCGGCGGCTACCGCGCCTTCGAGGATGGCCGTGGAGGATTGCATCCTCCGGCCGATCACATCCCCGGCGGCGAAAATCCCCGATGCGGTCGTTTCCAGGCATTCATCGACGATGATCTCGCCGCGCCCCCCGAGGGCGACGCCCGCCGCTTCGAGCCCGAGACGTTCGGTCGAGGGCCTCCGGCCGATACAGGTCAGAACAAGGTCGGCTTCAAACGCCGTCCCGCCTTCGATCGTCACAATCCGGCCGCCTTCGGGTTTTGCGGCGCACGACACGACCGTCGTTGCGAAACGAAGGGCGGCCCCGCGCCGTTTCAATTCCTTTTCGATCGCGGCGACGACGTCCTTGTCCTGCCCGAGAAGGGCGTGGGCGGTTTTCTCGATCAAGGTCACATCCGCGCCGAAGGTTCGGAAAATGAAAGCGTATTCGCAACCGATGATGCCCGCTCCGATGATGACGACGCGGCGCGGGCATTCGGTCAGGGCGACGATTTCATCCGTGGTGATGACCGCCGTTCCGTCGACGGGAAGGGCGGGGAGCGAAATGGGATGGGAACCCGCGGCGACGATCGTCCGAGGGGTTTCGATTTCCACGGCGGTCCCGTCCGTCCGGGTCACCCGGAGCCGGTCCGGCGCGAGGAAGACGGCCCATCCCTGGATCCATTCCACCTTGTGCGTCCGGAGATGCGAATGGATGACGCCGATGTCGCATTTCATCAACTTGTTGCGGCTCCCGACGACCTCCTTGAAATCAAGGGAAATCGGACCGTCGATGCGAACGCCGAAGTTTTTGGCTTTCTTGACGCTCTCAAAAACTCCGGCCGAAATCGAGAAGGTTTTGCTGGGAAGGGTCCCCGTGGCCACGCAGGCGCCCCCGAGCTGGGAGCTGCTTTCGATCAGGCAGACGCGCGCGCCGAGTTCGGCCGCTTTGACGGCGGCCGCGATTCCGGCCTCGCCGCCGCCGATGACGGCCGCGTCGTAACGAACGGTTTCCATGGAATCATTGTACATGAACCCGGAAACGGATCAACGGGACGATCCCGGATTTTTTCTCACGGGCGCCGGGAGGATTTCCCGCCCTCGACGAAGCCGAGATCCGGATTTTTCGCTTTTTTGGGGGGATGGAAACAAGTCGGCTGGCGGTTGACGGACGCGCGGGGGGCGTGGTACGTTGGCGGACGAGATGGGTTCCGAATTCATTTTGATGCGGGCGTCGGCCGGGTCGGGTAAAACCTACGCTCTCTCCCTCCGGTTTGCCGAATTTCTCCTCAAGGACCGGGAGTCCGACGATGTCCCCCGCGCGCTTCCCAACATCCTGGCCATCACCTTCACCCGGAACGCCGCCCGGGAAATGAAGGAACGGATCCTCGATTGGCTCAAGGAGGGATATTCGAGGGAAGGCGATAAAGCCGAAAAACTCTTGAAACAACTCGGGATCACCCCGGCCGAGCTCTCGCGGCGGGCCGAGGAGGCCATCGAGCGGATCCTATCCGGGTACACCGATTTCCAGGTGGATACGATCGACAGCTTTTCGTCCATGGTCTTCCGCGCGTCGGCGGTCGACCTGGGCGTCGGCCCCGATTATGAAATTCTCCTCCAAACCCGGGACCTGATCGACTACGCTTTCGCCCTGTTTCTCCGCCGGGTCAAAGCGGCAAGCCCGGAGGGGGCGGCGTTCCGGGATATTCTGGATTATCTGCTCCTTCAGGAAGGAGGGAAATCGAGGTTCCCCTGGGACCCGACTCCAAAAATTCTCGAGAAACTGAACATGTTCCAGAAAAAACTGGCGGCCCAACCCGGCGACCTCGTTCTGGACGATTGCGGCCGGGAGCGGAAGGCGGCCGGTCAAAAAATCACGGCCGCGGCCGGGGCCTTGAAGCGGCTCGTCGACGCCTCGGGCTTGAAAGTGTCCGCCCGCAGTCATTACGCCCGAAAAATCATGCCGGCGATCGACGAAGGCCGGTTCTCCGATCTGCTCGAATTCAGCTACGGATCGAATCCCGTCAACAAGCCAAAATCCGGCCGGGGCGACGACGCGGCGGCGTTCGACCGGATTCTTGACGCCTGGACCGGCCTTCAAAAACTCGTCGGCGAATATGCGCGTTTCCATGCCCGGGATTTTTTTCTTCCTTATCTTCGGGTGTACCGTTCCCTGCAAGGGACAGCGCTGGATTCCGCCAAGCGCCGCCGCGGCGTCCTTTTCCTGGACGACATCTACCGGATGCTCTTCGGCTATGTCGAGCAGGGGATCGTGCCCGACATCTATTTCCGGCTCGGCGACCGCATTTATCATTACCTGATCGACGAGTTCCAGGACACGTCGCCCATCCAGTGGGGGACGCTTGAACCGCTGATCGACGAGTCCCTGGGGCGGGGGGGGAGCCTGTTCCTCGTCGGCGACGCCAAGCAGGCGATCTACGGTTTCCGCGACGCCGATTACCGGATCATGCGGGATTTGGAGGATCGACTCGTCCGCTTCGGTTCCGCGGACACGATCGTCCGCGATCTGGACGTCAACTTTCGGAGCGACGGCCAGGTTTTAAAATTCGTCAAGGATTTGTTTTTAAACCTCAAAGCGAACGCCGACGAGGCTTCGGACGGGGCGGACGCAAAGGAGAAAAAGGTCGATTACGGCCGGCTGGCCGCCCTCTCCGGGCTCAATCAATTCAAGCAAAAAGTCCTTCCGGAACGGGAGGGCCTCGGGTTTGTAAAATACATCCTTTTTAATCAGGAGACCGGGGCCGAACCGGACGAAACGGCGGATAATCCCGCCGGTCCCGATCGCGGAGGCGACGCCCCGGAACAGGAGGCGGCCGGGGATTCGCCGGAGGCCGAAGACGGCGACCGGCCGGAAAAGAACGAGATTCAAAATCTGATCGCCGGCCTTCACGATCGCGGCTGGCGTTATTCCGACATCGCCGTCCTGGCCTACCGGAATGATCACGTCGTCCAGGCCGCCTCCTGGCTCAACGAAAAGGACATTCCTTTTATTCCTTTCAGCAGCCTGGACATCCGCCGTCGGAAAATCATAGGCGAAATCCTGTCGTTTCTCCGGTTTCTCGATGCTCCTCCCGACGACCTGGCGTTCGCCGAGTTTTTGCTCGGCGATCTGTTGACGGCCCTCGAGGACCGGTTTCCCGAAAAATTCGATCGGCCCGCCCGCCGCGAATTTCTTCGAGAATGCAGAGGGAACCGTCCCTGTTACGCGGCCCTCCGCCGCCTCCGCCCTCTGATTTGGAACGCATATTTTGAACCCTTTTTTAAAAGCGTCGGATACCTGCCGCTTTACGACCTCGTCACCCGGATTTACCGGGAGTTCGACGTGTTCCGGCTGTTCCCCAGGGAAGAAGCCGCCTTGACCAAGCTTCTGGAAGCCATCAAGGGTTTCGAAGGCGAAGGGCGGAACGATCTTCGGGAATTCCTCGAGTTCAGCGGAACCGAAGAGGACGCGGATGAAAATTGGACGATCGACGTTCCCCGTGAGATCGACGCCGTCAAAATCATGAGCATCCACAAGGCGAAAGGGGCCGATATCCCGGTCGTGATCTGCCTTTTATACGGTGAAAACTTTCGAGGCGGCGATTTCTATCTTGAAAAAGAGGAATCGCGGATTCACGTCTATAAAATCAATAAAAAAACGGCCGGATTGGACGGTGTCCTCGAAAGGATTTACCGGGAGCAAAAAGACAGGGAATGGGTGGATAAACTCAACGCGCTTTATGTCGCCTTGACGCGGGCCCAGCATGAATTGTACATCGTCGGCGTCAGGAAAAAGCGGGACCGGTTCCCCTTCGACCTTCTGGAAACGGTGTTTCCCTACGAAGGGCAAACGCCGGAAATTGCGGCCGGCGTTTCCCGCTGGACGTTTTCCCGCGGCCGGGCCGGTTCGCCCCGGCGGCCGGACGAGCCCTTCCTTCCCGCCCATCCGGTCGAACACCGGACCGGCTCGTCCGAGCTCCCGGCGAGTATGCGGGAAGCGCGGAATTCCGCCCGGATCCGTCGCGGCGAATGGATTCACCGGATTCTCTCCGGAATCGAATACAATCGCGCCGGCTGGCCGGCGGAGATCGCCGCGGCGCTGTCCCGGATCCGTCCGTCCTCCGCTGAAAGGAGCTTTGCCGAAGATGCGGGCGAATTGCTGATCAGGGCGCTCGGCGATTCCGCTCCGACGGCCTGGTTCGAGCCCCGGCCCGGACGCCGGGTCCATCGGGAATTCGATATCTGCGACGGGGCCGGAAACGTCTTCCGGCTGGACCGCGTCATCGTCGACCCCGAGGCTGTGATGATCATCGATTTCAAGACGGGGCGCGAATCCTCCTCCGGACGGGAATCGCGCTTCGCCGAGGACGACCGGGCCCAGGTCCGCCGCTACCGCGAGTTGATGGCGGAAATCATCCCCGGCCGTCCGATCCGCGGCCTGCTGGCGTACCTGGACCAAGGCCGGATCGAGGAGGTGGAATGAACTCCGGGCGCGTGTGTTTGGTGCCGCCGCGCGCGAGCCTGATCGCGGCCGTCGCCGAACGCCTGCCGGCCGAAGGCCGGGATTTTTCCCGGTCCTGGGTGGTTTTCCCGGAACGCCGCCCGGCGTATTACCTCCGGAAACATCTGGCCGAACGGACCGGTTCCGGATTCATCCCGCCCCGGATTTTTTCTCTCGACGCGTTCGCGGATCATGTATATTCCGAACGGCTGGGCGGCCGCGGCCGGCCGATCGACGTTCTCGACGCGGTCGCGATTTTGCTCGCCATCCAACGGAGCGCTCCCGAGCGGCTCGGCCGCGACCGGTTCCTTTCGGCCGATCATTTCTTTCCTCTGGGAGTCAAGCTCTATCATGATCTTGAGGAACTGACCGCCGCCGGAATCACGGACGAACGGCTACGAAGCGTCGACCTCTATATTCAGGACGCGGTTTCGGGGGCGGGGCCCGACCTCATGACGGACCATTCCCGGGCGAGGCTTCAGAATCTCTCTTATTTTCATGAGCGGTTTCTCGAAGCCCTGGCCGAATCCGGTTTCTCGACGCCGGCCCTACGGTTGCGGGCCGCGGCCGGGGGAATCGATCGGTCCCTGTTCGACGACGCGGACCGATTCATCTTCGCCGGATTTTTCTCCCTAAACAAAGCCGAGGAGGACCTTCTTTGCCGGATGCTCGGCTGGGACGATTTCGCCCTTCTTCTTCATCAGGCCAAGGGCATCGGGGACGTGCTCCGGCGTCTCGGAATCGAACAGGACGCGGCCGCCTTCGAAAATCCCCCCGGCGCACCCCTGCCCGAAATCACGTTCACCAAGTGCCCCGACACCCACGGCCAGGTTTTCGCCCTCAATACGATCCTTCGGGAAAAATTGGCCGACCCCGGTCTCTTCAACGAACGCCAGGTCGTCGTCCTGCCCGCGTCCGAAACGCTCTTTCCCCTTTATCAGCAGACCCTGGCCGATCTTTCTCCGGACGAATTCAACATCTCCCTCGGCTATCCGTTGACCCGGACGCCGGTTTTCACCTTTTTCGAGCGGCTTCTGGAGATCCTGCAGACAAGCGACGACGACGGGCGGGTTTACGCGCCGGATTATCTCCGGTTCGTCCTCCATCCGTACACGAAAAACATGTATTTCCCCGGCCGGGAGCGGCGGTCCGACCTGACCCGCATCCTGTTTCACGCCGTTGAAGAGGCGTTGGCCGCTCGCAAGGGCAGGGCGTTCTGGTCGCTGGCGGAGATCGAATCCGACGCGGCGGTCCGCGAATCCGTCGAGAACCTCTCCCGAGGTGTCGAAGGCGCGCCCGTCCCGGCGGCGTTTCTCGAGCACTTGCGGAACATCCATGAGGCCTTGATCGTACCCCTGCGGACGATCGCCGGCGTCGGGGATTTTGCCGAAAAGCTGATTTGCGTTCTCGATTATGTTTATGAAAACAGCACGGCCAGCCGCCATTATTTCTTCCATCCCTACGCGGAAGCTTTCACCGTCCGGTTGGAGACGCTGGCCCGCTCTCTTCTTCGGGACATGGCGTTCGAGGAACGGGAGGGCTATTTCAACCTCTTCCGCAAGGTGGCCGCGGCCGGAAGCGTTCCGTTCTTCGGGACGCCGCTGCGGGGGCTTCAGGTGCTCGGTTTTTGGGAAACGCGGGGAATTCCCTTCGAAGAGGTTTACCTTCTCGATTTCAACGAGGACGTCCTGCCGGCCTCCAAACGCGGCGATTCCCTCCTGCCGTACGGCGTCCGCCGGGCCCTCGGGCTTCCGACCCACCGGGACTTGGAGCGGCGGATCGAGCATTACTTGGACGTCCTGATCCGAGGGGCCGAACGGGTCCATCTTTTTTTTGTGGAAGCCAAGGACCGCGAGCGCAGCCGGTACGTCGAGCGGTTGCTGTGGGAGTCGCGAAAGCGCGATCCGGCAGGGAAATCGGAAACACCGGTCAGGGCGGTCCGGTATGAAGTCGCCCTCCGGACTCCGCAGCCTTCCGCCGTGGAGAAAACACCCGAAATCGCCGGGGCCTTGAGCGGGTTCCGGTATTCGGCCACTTCGCTGGACGCGTACCTCGCCTGTTCACTCCGGTTCTATTACCGATACGCCCTCGGCCTGAAAGAACGGGAGGAACTCGGCGAAGAGATCGAAGCCAAGGACATCGGCACGCTGATCCATCGCATCCTGGAGGATGAATTCGCGCCGTTCATCGGCCGGCCGTTGCGGCCGGAGGATTTCCCGGTCGCCGTTCTGGACGCCCATATCGAGCGCCGGTTCCGCGAGGCTTACGGCGAGGACTTGAGCGGCCGGGCTTACTTGATGATGCTCCAGACGAAACGTCATTTGGGCGATTACTTCGAAAAATGCCAGGCGGAGATTGTCCGGAGCTGCCGCGGGGAAGGGAAGGACGTCCTGATTCAAGCCCTGGAAAAAACCCATACGACCCGCCGCGGGGAGTTCGACTTGTCCGCCCGCTTCGACCGCCTGGAAAAACGCGGGCAGGAACTTTATGTCATCGATTACAAAACCGCCGCCGACGAAGGAAAATACGGAATCAGGTGGAATAAACTGGACCTGGAGGACCGGGCGACGTGGCCGAAGGCTGTCGGCAGCCTCCAGATGCCGCTCTACACGATTTTAGCCGCGGACCTTGATGGAAAATCGGCCGGGGAAATCCACGGCCGTTTCGTCATGCTCGGAAAGAGCCGGATCGGCCCGGACATCGAAGTTTCGCCCTACGAGGCGAAAAGCCGGCGCGAGAAAGTCTCCCCGGACGAACGCCTGGAAAGAATCGCTCTCATGGGCGAACTGATCGACCGGCTGCTCAAAGAAATCGTCGATCCGGGCGTTCCGTTCACGCCCGCGGCCGAGGCCGATTGCGTCTGTCTCTATTGCGATTACAAAAATCTCTGCAACCGGACGTAAACCGTACGGATGATCAATCCGGGATAAAATAGACGTAGATTTTGCCCGTCGAGGGATAATGGACCACCCAGTCACTGGCGATCGCTGAGAGGATCGATACCCGGAATTTCCCCGGTTCCACGGCCAGGCCGGTTCCGAGGATCTGGATCGGTCCGCCCATCTGCCCGGTATATTCGAATCCTTTGGACGGCAGGACTTCGCGGCTTCCGGCGTAACCGACATAGTTCTGCCACCCCGGCTCGGATAGTGACGGGTGAGTCTGCCAGGAATTGTTTTTCCATATCTGGGCATAGACCGTTCCGACGGAGTACGGGTTTGTGAGCCCGTTGTATTCGGGCCGGTCCTCCATGTGGAATTCGGCGTCGATATAGATCCGGCCGGGCGCGAGGATCGTGATGTCGGTGTTGGAAATGACGTCCTTGGAGACGTCTTTCCACGAGAAATTTGTCGTGGCTTGAGGATCCGTGCCCAACCGATAGACCGACTCGTCGCCGGAACCCCACCTTTTAACGTACCAGGACGTGAAGTTCGTATCGATCTCCGCCAGAAGCACCGCGGGTTCGTATCCCGGGCCGGCGGCCTGCGGCGCGGAGGGGCAATTCAGGCCGTAGTTCAGGGTCAGGTACGTGTCCCGCCCCGAACCGAGCAGGACGACGTAATTGCCGGAACCCAAAACCAGGCTCGAAAGGGCCCCCAATCTCTCCTGCGGCGGCTGCTGCTGGTTGTAATATTCCCGGTACTCATAAACGTCTCCGGCCGGGCCGCGAATCGTGAACGTCACTTCACTCACGCGTTCGGGTCCGGAACACTGCATCCAGGGCGAATCCAGACGAAAACGAAAATCGGAGGCGGTGCATCCCGGTCTGACTTGAAAACCGCCGGGAAACAAATTGCAGCCGTTGTCCCGGTAGGCCACAACGGGTTTAACTTCGGTTTCCGCGGCGGCCGGCGCGGCCCCTCCCGACATCGCATAGGCCAGGCGGACGGAGGAATTCCGGCCGGACAGGAGATAGACGACGTACGTCCCGGGCTCGGCGACGATCCCGTCGATCGGTCCGGGATTTTCCAGGGCCGGACGCTGGTCGAAAAATTCCGTGCATTCATACAACGTCGCGCCCGAAAGGCCTCCGCGGATGCCGAAGGTGATCCAATCCATGCGGTCGGGTCCCTGGCAGGCCTGCCAGGACGTTTGGAAAGAGAAAACGAAGTTCGCCGCCGTTTGACCTGCGGGAACTGTGAACGTTCGCAGGGAGATCTGGCAGGAATTGTCGCTGAAGACCTCGAGGGTTTTCAACTCGGGCGTCTGGGCGGCCGTGAGAGGAGCGAGCAAACCGGCGAAAAGAAACGCGACGATCATATTCATGACCTTCCTCCTTTCTTTCTATTTCTTATGACATAAGTAATTTATATTTTCCGGGATGTCAATATGGGGAAGGGCCGGCGCCGGATTGACAAACCCGGGTTCTTCCTCGACAATACCGTCAAATCGTCCGGGAGAGGGAAACCCATGACTCAACCCAACGCGGTGCGGCTTTCGGGGATCGGTTCGATCTTGACCGGATCGGTCGTTCTTTTCTTTTATTTTCGGGGCATATTGCCGTTGACGGACGTCTATGTGGCTAAAAAAGAGTTCATTTATTATCTGGTGTATCTAATCACCGCGGTCGCGGGCGCGTTTCTCCTGGCGGCCGCTTTGAAGAGAAAAAAGCCGGGCCTTTTGATCGGGGCCGGCCTGCTCCTCCTCGGATTGCCGATTCTTTTCTACGCCATCCCGAGGGAACCGTTCGGATACGCCTCTCTTCGTCTCGCCATGATCGGCCGAAGCCTGATTCCGGCGGCGTTCTTCTTTTTGGGGATCTTCGCCCTCAAGGGATTCAAGTGGGCACACGGCCTTTTGCTTGCGGCGTTCTTGGTTTTATGTCTTTACCATTTATTTTTGGCCGTCAAGTCGATTGGCGGGGACGGGGGAGCCTTCAGCCGCGCCCGGACGGTCGATGTCGTCATCGCGCTGGCAATCGCCGCCGTTACGTTCGGATTCGCCTTTTCGAACTTCAAGGTGTTGAAGAACCGGCGCTGAGGGCTATTCCCGTCCGTCCTTTTTTTTAAAAAAGGAGAGGAATTTCGCCGTTACGAATCCGGATTTGCGCTCCGCCCTTCTCAGCCTGTCGGAAAGAGCGAACGCCCGGGAGATCATCCGCGCCGCCCGGGCGGTGATCTTCGTCTGTCCGAAAACGGCGGCGCGGCCAGCCGTGGTCATGCTTACGCCGTGACTGCGCAGAGCCTCCGTCATGCTGAGGCCGTGACTGCGCAGAGCCTCCGTGGCTACGAGCAGCCAACGCGTTGCGTCGAAGGCCTCTTGGTTGAAGTATTCGATCCCTTGAAATTGATTGACACGGAGCGCGCGCCGGAAGCGGGCTTCACCGACGATGGTCTCGGCCAGGCGACGGGCGTTTTGACCGGCGGACAAGTTTGGGTCGATCCAATCCGGGTGTCCGGCCAACGCCCGGATGATTCCCGGAATATCCGCCCGCCCGGCTTCAGTAATGATTCGTTCCAAGCCCCATTCGTCGATCAGATCGGCCGGATTCCGGCCGACGGCGAGCCGTCCGACCGCTCGAACGGCGGCCCAGCAGAACAAAGAAATCCAGGCCGATTTTGGATCGATCCCGGCGGCGAACCGCGACACGTGCGGTTTGGCTTCAGTCCGCCGCCTCGTCTGGCCGGCCGCTTTCCCGGCGGAAACGGGCCCGGTCAATCCCGATTTTAAATAGCGCATCGCGTCTTGATGGGTCTTCGGGCCGGGCTTTCGTCCCCGCCGTTCGATGACCGGCAATCGGAGAATCGCCTCGTAATCCCGCCGCGCAGCGGCCGCAAAATCATCTGCTTCCCGCTCCCCGCCGGAGCCGGGCGCGTTTTCCGCGGGATTTCCGCCGAACACCAGGGAGGCCGCCTCGGCTAAACGCCGCGCTTTTTCCCCGACTTGTCGCCCGGCCTTGGGATCGAGCGGAGTCCCGTGTTTGAAAATTCGCTTTTTCATCAACCATTCAAAGAAATCGGGGTTGACGAGTTCCCGAAAGGCCGCCTGAACGGGATTCAACCAGGAATCGACCGCGGCCTGTTCGAGGCCGGCAACTCCCCGTCCGGACAATTCGGCGGCGATCCGCGAATAAAGCCGCCGGTCGTCGTCCCGGACGACGTGAAAATCCGCGAAGACGGCGTATTTGTACGCGGCGAGTTCCAAATACAACCCCTTAACGGCCAACTCGCGGCCGTTTCGAATGTATTCGAGTCCCGTGACCATATCCTTGAAAACGACCCAGGCAGCCGGGTCGTCGGGGAGGTGCAATCCCTCGACGAGGGTCTTTCGAACGAGGACTTTTTCATCCTCCGCCCCGGTTTTTCGGGCGAAGGCGGCCGATGTCCGTATCCAACCGCGGGTTTCGGCGTATTTGTTGTGGAAGACGACCAGCACGCCGTCCCCATCCGTTCCGTTGGAGTAGGCAAAGACGTTTTCGTCGACTTTGCCCTCCGGTTTGAAAAAGTCGAAGAGCAGGAACCGGGAGGCCTCGGCGAACAAGGCCCGTTTGCGAAAGAGGGGAAAGATCTCGCGCCGGTGCCGGTCGACGAGTCCGTCGCGGGGAGACTCGTCGTAATACGCCCGGCGGTACTCCATCCCGTACTTTTCCGTGAATCCCTCGATCTGGCCGTGGCCGATCATGGGAAGGCCGGGGAGGGTGGCCAGCAGGGTGCAGACCCCGAAATACTTGTCGTTGTCGCCGAATTGATCGACGGCCGTGCGTTCGTCGGGATTGTTCATGAAGTTGACGTAGCGTTTCAGAATCTCGGGGTCGAATTCCAGGGTGTTTTTGATCACCTGACGGTATTTTGCGTTGTCTTCGTCGCGAAGCATGTTCATAAAGGCGCTGTTGTAAACCCGGTGCATGCCCATCGTCCGGACGAAGTATCCTTCCATCAGCCAGAACGCTTCGGCCAGGAGCAGCGTGTCGGGCGCCTCGGCCGCCACCCGGTCGACCACCTCGCGCCAGAATTCCACGGGAATCGCCGCTTCGAACGCCTCGCGGGACATGCCGTGCTCAGCTCGGGAAGGGATGGCGCCGCCCGTCCCCGGCTCCGGGTACCACAGGCGCTGAAGGTGCCGTTTGGCCAGGGTCATGGCCGCGTCGAAGCGGATGATGGGAAAATCGCGGGCGACATGGAGGATCGTCTGAATCACGGCCTCCCGCACTCCGGGTTTGAGAAAATCGAGCTGGGCGGTGTCGTTCCAGGGGAAGCTCGTTCCGTCGTTTCCGTGATAGATGTAGCGGACGTCCCCCGTCCACTTGTCGCGGCGCTGGAAGACCACGGCGGCGTCCGTCCGGTCATAATACCGGTCCTCGATCCGGATCCCGACGCGATCATCCCAGGACAGGTCGGGACCGTTGAACGAGTAGGCCGGAAACGGGGGCTCCGGCAGGTCGATGAACCAGTCGGGATGTTCGACCACCCAGCGGGAATCGATGCCCATGTGGTTCGGCACCATGTCCGAGGCCAGCCGGAGGCCGCGGCGGCCGGCCCGCTCCTTGAGATTTTGGAGCGCCGGGTCGCCGCCCAGGTCCCCGGCGACGGCGTAATCGAACAACGAATAGGCCGAGGCGACCGCCTCGGGATTGCCCGTCATCTGCTTGATGCGTTGCGAGGCCCGGCTTCGTTCCCACAGGCCGATGAGCCATAATCCGGTGAGGCCCGCGTCGCGGAGAGTGTCGAGTTCCTCGTCGGGAATTTGATCGAGGCGGTGGATGGGGCGATCGTATTTTCGGGAGAGTTGATCCAGCCAGACATAGGTGTTTTTGGCGATGAGGACGAGATGCGGCATCCAATCGAGGTCACGGCTGAAGTTTTCGGGTTCCGGTTCGAGCGGCCGGGAACCCGCGGACCCGGGGGCGCCGCACGAGTATGCGGGGAAAGGTTTTGCCCAGGATCGCGCCCCAGCGGGTGAGGATGAATTCGAGCTGGCCTTTAAGGGAGTGCGGCGATGCCACGACGGGCGCGATCAGAAGGTCGATCAAATTCTGCTGTTCGGGCCCGAACGCGGGCTGGGTATCGAAGAACCCGCGCAATCCCGAGATGATTTTCAGGTACGCCGTTTCCCGGGACAGCGGCGCGTCGTCGAACAATTCCTTAAGCGGATCGGCGGCCTGATTGAGGTTGGTCAAACGGAGCATCAACATTTCCTCGAGGGCCGCTTCCCGCGGCGGCGGGATCATCGAGGAATCCAGATAATCTTTTATGGAGACGAGGTTATTGTAGACGGCCGTGGGCGGAAAATCATGGAGGAAGCGGCTGAGCGTCCCCCCAACGGTTTCCGGATCGATCCGGCGTCCGGAAAGGTCCTGGAGGGCGTCCCTAAGGACATGGGGGTTGACCTGCTTCCGGTAGGCGTGAACGATCGCATGCCGGTACTCTTCAAGAAGGCCCAGGGCGTAAACGATCCGTCGAAATCGTAGGCATCTCGGGCGCGGCGGGAGACGTGAAATTCAAACATCGGCAGTCGGGCCTCCGGACGGACGTCCCATGATAACAGGTTTTTCCCCGTCTTGCATCCGACGGGCAATTGTTTTAAAAGGATAGGGATTTTCACGGAGGAATGGGTCCATGTCGAAAAAATTAATCATTTGGCTCATCGTCGGTGCCGTCATCGCCGGGTTGGTCGGTCTTGGTTCCTTCGGCGCTTCTCAAACCGAACCGGCTACGCTTGTCCTGACCAACGGTAAATTCATTACCCTGGACCCGGACGTCCCCACGGCCGAGGCGCTGGCCGCCCGAGGCGACAGGATCGTGGCCGTCGGCGCCGTCGAGGATGTCTCCCGGTATGTCGGACCGGAGACCGAGGTCGTGGACCTCCAGGGCCGTCTGGCCACGCCCGGCTGGATCGACTCCCACCTCCATTTCATGGGCGTGGGCGAATCCAAATTTTCGCTCGATTTAACGACCGCAAAAAATTGGGACGAGATCGTGGTCCGGGTCGCCGAAGCGGTGAAAAACGCGGTCCCGGGAACTCTTGTCACCGGCCGCGGCTGGCACCAGGAGAAATGGAACCGGGTCCCCGAACCCAACGTCGGCGGGATGCCCGTTCACGACGTTTTGAGCCGGGTGTCTCCCGGCAATCCCGTCATTCTGACTCACGCCAGCGGTCATTCCTGCTTGGCCAACGCCCGGGCGATGGAACTTTCCAGAATCACCGCCCAAACGCCGAATCCGCCCGGCGGTGAAATCATCAAGGATTCCCAGGGCCGGCCGACCGGGGCTTTTCTCGAAACCGCCCAGAGACTCGTCGCCTGGGGAACGGCCCGGTCCCGGGCGACCCGGACGGCGGAGGAGCAGGAGGCCGAAAACCGCAAAATCGTCGAAATTGCGGACAAGGAATGTCTTTCCAAGGGCCTGACCAGCGTCACCGACGCGGGCGTCGATTGGACCACGGTGGAACTTTACAAGCGGATCATCGATGAGGGCCGCCTCGGCGTGAGGCTCAATGTCATGCTGGACGAGAGCACCCGGAGAATCGCGGCCAACGCCGCCGCCTGGAAAATCGTCGGTTACGGCTCCGATCATCTGCGCGTCCACACGATCAAACGCGTCATCGACGGCGCCCTGGGGTCGCGCGGCGCCTGGCTTCTCGAACCGTACGAAGACCTGCCTTTGTCGACCGGGTTGAATACGGAAACGATCGCGAACATGAAAGAAACGGCCCGGGTGGCGATTGAAAACGGTTTTCAGGTGGCTACCCACGCCATCGGCGATCGGGCCAACCGGGAGACGCTCGACGTTTATGAGGAGGCCTTTCGGGCCCATCCGGACAAGACCGACCTTCGCTGGCGGATCGAACACGCCCAGCATCTCCATCCGGCCGATATCCCGCGGTTCGGCAAACTGGGGGTTATTGCTTCGATGCAGGCCGTCCATTGCACCTCGGACGGGCCGTGGGTTCCCAAACGGCTGGGGCCGAAACGCGCCGGGGAAGGGGCCTACGCCTGGCGGTCGTTGATCGATGCCGGCGCGACGGTGTCCAACGGGACGGACTCGCCGGTCGAGGCAGTGGACGCGATCCCCGGCTTCTATGCCGCGGTGACGCGGAAAATGAAGAACGGCGAAGTGTTCTTCCCCGTCCAAAAAATGACCCGCGAGGAAGCGCTCCGGTCCTATACGATCAACGGAGCCTACGCGGCCTTCGAGGAAAAGATCAAGGGGTCGCTTTCGGTCGGCAAGCTGGCCGACGTGACGGTCTTCACCAGGGACATCATGACGTGTCCCGAGGGCGATATTCCCTCCGCCGAGATCGCTTGGACGATCGTCGGCGGAAAGGTCCTTTACAAGAAGAAGTAGGACGCTTGCGGGCAGCGATTAGAACCGGATCCCGAGGCCGGCCCCCAAGGTCAGCCCGCCGATGTTGATGTCGAAATCGGCCGGTTTCATGCTGCAGGTGCTGTACTTCACCCGGGCGTCCAAGACGATGCTCCCGCCGACGACCACCGCGACCCCGCCGACGCCGCAGAATCCGAGCTTGCTCTGTTTCGCTTCGCCGATCGGCGTGTTCTTCTCATTGAACATGTAGTACCCGAGACCGGCCCCGAGGTAGGGGGAGATCGTCCCGGCCATGAACCGGTAGAGGGCGCCGCCTTCGATTCCCAGGACGCTCATCTTGGTCTCTTCCTTGGTGTAGGTCAGCTTTCCCGTTGCCGACCGGTAATTTCCCTCCAGCCAGCCGGCGAGGTTTTCGCCGCCGACGCGTAGTTCCCCGCCGAAGACGAGTCCGTTTTCATACACTTCCGTGTAGGCCGAATCCGAGGCGAGGAAATAACCGACCCGGGCCAAAAACATCGAAAAGGTATCACTCCGGGCGGCCGTCTCTCTGACGACGGGTTCCGGTGCTGAGGTCTGGGGAGGCGTCGAGACGGCCGGTTGCGAAACGGGCGCCGTTTCGCCTTCGACCATTTCCTCGACAACGGACGAATGGATAAATCCCGGCGTTCCGTCCGCCAGCTGGATCAAGTACCATTCGCCGGACTTTTCGACGACCGCGAAGATCTGGCCTTTCTGGGCGCTTCCGACGACCGGAGCGGACAGGAATCCTGATTGCCGGATGTTGGCCGTGGCGGCCGTGACCCGGATCTTCAGGGCATCGTCGGCGGAGAGACCGGCGGGAAGAACGAGGACGATCGAAACCGCTACGAGAATAACGAGGGGGAAAATTTTCTTGAACATGGCTGCTCCTTTTACTGAATCGTCACCAGGGCCGGGGCGCCTTCCCGGCCGCCGCTCGTGACCGCGGTGATCGCGTATTGGTTGGCGCTTGAGCCCGCGTTGCGGCGGGAATATTGGCTTTGATCGGCATTCACTTCCGTCAATAGCGTGTAGGTCGAGCCGGAAACCGTGTAAATCTTGTAGGTGGCGATACTCAAACCCTCGTTGGAGGTGTTGGCCTGCCAGGACAGAGTGTCGATGTATTCCGCCTGGGAGAACGATCGATTCAAATCCTTGCTTCCGGTCAAGTTCGACGGAGGGGAGATATAGCGGATATCGGCTTTGATGGTCTTATCCCGAGTCATTTTCACGGTGACCGGATTGTCCGTTCCTGACGCGTCGCCCGTCCAGTTGACAAACGTCGCGTATTGAGCGGGAAACGCGGTGACCTGGACATCGGTGTTGAGGGGATAATAATGGACTCCGGCGGTTGGAGTCGTCGTGCCCCAGGCGCTCGGCTGGATGGTTAGCTTCGAATTGACCTGCACCGGTGGATGGATGCCGACCACGGCGTAATCCTTTTGGGTATCGCCGTATTCGTAGATGTTGTCCACGGAATAATAGTTGTCGGCATAGCCTCCCCAGCCCATGTTGATATGGACTTGGTTGGACGGCGAGGTCCGGTAGCCGTCCGCGACGACGGCATGACCGCTGTCCGGCTTGAAAACGGCCAGGACCACCGGTCGGTAGACGTCCATTTGCTGTCTGATGATATTGAACCAAGCGGCCCAACTTCCGGCGTCGGCGCGTTCCACCCAATGGGCGTCCGAGCTGTACTTGAAGAAGGCCGTGAACGCGTCGTTGGCGTTGGGCACAGATCCCGAGGCGTCCACACCGTAATTCATGTCGATGGAAATGCCGACGTCCGACATGAGCCGGGCCACGGCGGCGGCCTGCGCGGCGGTGTAATCGCCTGAATAGGAGGCGAGCATCTGGGTCCACAAGTATTCATGATTGAAATTTGCGCTGAGCGTCGTGCCGTTCCACTGATAGGAGTGGCTCCCTTGGCCCCGTAACGGATATTTCCAGTAATACATGACCTGGGCCATAGCCGTGGCCGAACAACCGGTATAGGTATGTTGCCCCCCCACGGTGGGCGTGTTGTTCCAAAAAGGCGTATCCTGATTCCATTTTGACGTGAGAAGGGGCCCCACGGCCGCCGCTGCCTGAGACTCCGCGACGCGGTCCGCATCCGAAATGCCCTCGCCCGCCAGTTCCGACCAGCGATATTCGTTTCGTTTCACCTGGACGGGATCAGGAACTTCCCCGGCCTCCGGCCCGATATCTTCCGGAACGTCCGCCGCAAGATAGCTCAAATGGACCTTGTTGTATTCGAGGCGGTTCAGAATTTGTATGAGAAAAGGATGACGGGTCAATTGCTCCGGATCTCCTTCGTAGGAGACGAAGACCTGCGGGGAGACTTCGGTGATATCGGACAGGATCATGAATCCCTGCGGCTTGAGGCGGATTAGGTACGCGACCGGCCTGTTGTGATAAAGCAGCGGTTCGACCCAATCCAGTTCGAACGCACCTTGCGTCAGACGAAGGTCCGGCCGGCCGTTTTCGATTTCTAAAAGGCGGGCGGCCGCCGTCCAGGCTTCGGTCTGTCCCACCAGCCGCGCTTCGAGCGTTCCCACGGCAAAAAGTAAAACCAGCGCCGCCGCAAGCGCGACGGCCACGAGCGGGAACGAGACAAGCGACTTTGTTTTGTTTAAGTTCATTTGTTCCTCCTCCTTTGATACATGGAAACACCTCGAAGTCTTTCCGAAGCAAGAATTGACCCCAGCCGCAAAGGGCTTCGATCCGATATATCCCATGTGTCGAAAATATATTCTCGGAAATCGGTTAAGTCAAGAAGAATGGGGCGATATTTCCATCGCTGAGATCGCCTGGACGATGGTCGGAGGAAAAATTCTATATAAAAAGTAATCATCAGAAGCGGACCCCAGCCCTGCCCCCAAGGTCAGCCCGCCCCGCTCCTTTTACTGAACCGTCACCAGGGCTGGGGCGCCTTCCCGGCCGCCGCTCGTGACCGCGGTGATCGCGTATTGGTTGGCGCCTGAGCCCGCGTTGCGGCGGGAATATTGGCTTTGATCGGCGTTCACTTCCGTCAACAGCGTGTAGGTCGAGCCGGAAACCGTGTAAATCTTGTATTTGGCTATAGTTAAAGCCGCGTTATTGGAGTTGGCCTGCCAGGACAGAGTGTCGATGTATTCCGCCTGGGAGAACGATCGATTCAAATCCTTGCTTCCGGTCAAGTTCGTCGGAGGAAAGATATAGCGGATATCGGCTTTGATGGTCTTATCCCGAGTCATTTTCACGGTGACCGGGTTGTCCGTTCCCGACGCGTCGCCGGTCCAGTTGACAAACGTCGCGTATTGAGCGGGAATCGCGGTGACCTGGACATCGATGTTGAGGGGATAAAAATGGACTCCGGCGGCGGGAGTCGTCGTGCCCCAGGCGCTCGGCTGGATAGTCAGCTTGCGATAAACGCGGAAATTGGCTTTGATGGTCTTGTCCCGGCCCATCGTCACGGAGATCGGATTGGCCGTTCCCGATGCGTCGCCGGTCCATCCGGTGAACGACGTGTTTTGGTTCGGAATCGCGGTGACCTGGACATCGGTGTTGAGGGGATAAGAATAAGTCCCCGGCAAGGGATCGGTCGTTCCACCTTCCGTTGATTCAATAGTCAAGTAATACTCATCTTCTAAAAATGGAGTCGTAACAACTGCGGTATGGGTCCAAGTATGATCTGATCCACTGACGACCGATGTATAGGAACCAATCTGGAAGCCCTCGCCCGGCCAGGGATCCATGTAATAAACATTGTCTCCTTGGAGCCCATGGCCGACGAGGAAGTGACCGCCACCAGAGGTCCAGCCCCAACGCATAAGAAATGGCCGTTTGTCGTTTATGGCCGTTGAAATCTCGCTCAGGTATAGTTCCCGGTCATATATCTGACTCGTGAGGCTCCAATTGGCTAAAATGTCTTGGACGGACCCCCCGCTTGAATATAGATAATTCCAATAGTTGCAGCCCTGGTTTGCATTTGTGCAACAGTTTACTGAGCCAAAGTCATGCCAATCTGCATGCGTTCGAGTAAATTCAGCAATTTGGCACTGGCTTACGCCAAATCCATAATAGTTGATAATACACTTGGTTGTCGCAGCCCAGCACCACTGATTCTGTTCTTGCGCGACAAGGGAAACAGGCAGCACCCCGGCGTTTGCCATTACCGAGATAAAAAGCGCGAATAAAAAAAACCCGAGGGAGAAGGTCCGATTTCCTCGTCGGGGACTCATCTTTCTTCTCCATTTTTATAATCGCCCTTGAGGCTTTCCGGCAGCTCTGCGAATTTTCCCCGGACAAGATTGAGCATCTGGGGATAGGAGTAGAAGATAATCTCCTCAGGTTCAGCACCGATGAGCGCCAAAGCGGACGGGAGCGGGATAAAGAGTCCTTTCTCAAGACTCTGTCCCTCTTGAAAATATCCGATAAAGTCTATCCTTAATTGATAAAGACGAAGCAATATTCTCCGTGAAAACCCGCCGGAAGACGGGATACTGTTTTCTATCCGTTCAATAGCCGATGCTAGATTCGCTGCTCCTATTCCAACAGCTTCCATCTCGCTATTGACTTCAGCAACATTTAACAGGGCGCGGATCTTTCCATTACAAAGGATGGGAAAGCGGAATTGTTTAAGAGACAAGATAATCTTGTCTCCTGAACCTTCAGCGGAAGCCAAGCGGTCCGGATGAATCGTGTACATTTCATAGGGATTTCCGAGGTATGCTAGGTCGAATTCAGCACGGTCTCCGAAGCCTAGCGCGGGCTCCCGCCCTTCGGGGATGGCATTCAAAAAAAGCTTTAGACCCTGAGCCGCAGCTTGAAAAGCATTGTCTTGCGCGAGAGCTGAACTAACCCCAAATACCAGGCCACTGATAATGGCTAAGAATGCAGCTAATAGACACAGCCTGATACTTTTTCTAGTTGCCATTGATCTTCCCCCTTCCATTAAAAGACAGGTAACATGATGATGTGATGCACCTCCCCCGGGGGTCTAATAGACTTCCGGTAGGAAACACTTTTTCAGGAGGTGCACAGGTGAATTATGTCGATACTGACCATCATCGTCAATACTCCCGCATGACAGGACTTACCCCGAAAAATTTAGGATTCGGGCTCGCAATTTGGAAGCGATTCCGGTAGAATCCATATGAAGTCTCCAGAGGAAACCTCGCGCCAACGAGTTCCTCGTTTGTTGTGGTTGAGAGACCCATTTTATTTCAAAGTTACCCCATTTTTTTACTTTCCAGATTAAAATTCATGTAACATCAAGAAAATTCAGAGATTAGCCAATTTTGTCCCCGTTTATTGGGGTAAGTCCTGGAATCGGGTTAGCGTGGGGCGAGTAAAAAATGAGGATAGGATTTAATGGTTGACTAATGAAATAGATGTATAATACAATAAATAAAAAAGGTAATCTTAACAATGAATACGGAAAAAATACGGCATTTGCGCGACCGGCTACGTCTTCTCGAGAGGGAAACGATCCGTCCGTTCGACAATCGAAACGAATGTTGCGGGCTGACCCTTGCTCAGTGTCACACTCTTCTGGAAATCGGTAATCGCGGGGAGATTTCGCTTGTCGATCTGGCCGCCACCTTCGGACTGGATACGAGTACGCTGAGCCGGACGATTCAAGGGTTGGTTCGAATCGGACTTGTCGACCGGGAAACGAGCGCGAAAGATCGACGCTATATCGTCATCACCCTGACGGCCCAGGGCAGCCGGGTCTTCCACAATATCGAAAATCGATTCAATAATTACTTTGCCGCCGTCTTGGACAGGATTTCCTCCGACCGGCGGGACGCGGTCGTCGAGGCGGTCTCCGTTCTGGCCGAAGCGGTGCGGCGCTACAACGAATCCAACGGGTGCTGCAAAAGGAAATAAGGTTATGTCCCTCCCCAAGATCCCGGCAGCGGCCGATCTGAATAACGAGAATTGTTCCTGCGGCGAAGAATGCTGCGGGGGAACGGCCGGGGGAACTTCGGCCGATCGTCGCGGTTCCTTTGTCAAGGCCGCGCCCTACATGACGGGACGGATCTCCACCCCGGCCGGCGAAATCCCCGTCGTCTCTTCGCGGCTCGGTTTCCGCGACCGGTGGGGGACGTTCCGGACGAGGTGGGGGATCGGCCGGTCGCGATATGCGATCGCGCCCGGGCTCTATGCCCTCGGCGCGCCCGACGCCTGGTCTCCGGTATTCGTCACGGCCAACTACAAAATGAGTTTCGACCGCCTGCGCGCGGCTTCGTCGGGATTAAACGCCTGGCTGATGGTCCTCGATACGCGCGGCATCAACGTCTGGTGCGCCGCGGGCAAGGGATCGTTCGGAACGAACGAGGTCGGCTGCCGGGTCGAGGCGACCGGGCTTAAAAAAATCGTTTCCCATCGGACGTTGATCCTCCCCCAACTCGGCGCTCCCGGAGTCTCCGCCCCGGAGGTCGCCAAACGAACGGGCTTCCGCGTCCTTTTCGGCCCGATTCGGGCGGCCGATCTCAAGGCGTTTCTGGATGCCGGGATGAATGCGACCCCGCAAATGCGGCGAGTCCGGTTTTCGTTCAAGGACCGGATTACCCTGGTTCCCATCGAGATCAGCGGGATCGTCCGAAACAAGTATTTCCTCGCGGGATTTCTTCTTTGGCTCGTCGCGACCGTCTTGGGAGCCAGGGAAATACGGCTCATGGGATTGGCGCTGGCCGGCGCGATTTTCACCGGATCGGTCCTGACCCCGGCCCTGCTCCCCTGGATTCCCGGACGAATGTTCGCGGCGAAGGGCGGAATTCTCGGATTCATCTGGGCCGCCGTGATCTGCGCCCTGCGGGGCTTCCCGCCGGCCGGAACCGCGGGCTATGCCGCCGCCGCGGCGTACCTCCTCGTGCTTCCGCCGCTTTCGGCTTTCCTGGCGATGAATTTCACCGGATCATCGACGTTCACCTCCCTCTCGGGCGTCGTCGCCGAGATGAAAACATCCATCCCTCTTATGTTGCTCTCCTCGGGATTCGGCCTGGCCGCGGCCGTGGCCTCGTTTTTATTGAAAGGATAAGGAAAAACGCCATGCCGCTTCAGCATTTAAAAAATGTTTCCACCCTGAAATACGATCCCGTCCGCTGCGCGGGCTGCGGGTTGTGCGCGGACGTCTGCCCCCACGGCGTTTTTAAAATGGACGTCCGCAAGGCCGTCCTGGCGGATCGCGATCGCTGCATGGAATGCGGCGCCTGCGCTCGTAATTGCGCCTTAGTGGCGATCGAGGTCCGGGCGGGCGTCGGTTGCGCGTATGCGATCATGTGGAGTGCGCTGCGCCGCAAACCCGCTCCGCAATGCGGGGAGTGATCTCCCGCTTTTTCTCCTCGCCCGGGACACGCCCGGCATGAAAAAAAATATTTTTCGATTTCATTGACAACCGATTGTCCCGAACTTATGTTGAGAGTGGAGCCGCGATCAAACGATGAGTATTTTCGGTTGGGGCGGACTGAGGGCCGCGGGTGCATCGGGTTTGAAGTGGTGGCTTCTGTGGGTGGTCCTGGCGATTGTCTTGCCGCCACTTGCGGTGTTTCTGTTTTTCGGGTCGGTCCTCAGCCCGCCCGCTTTGGGTGAATTTGCCCGGCCGTCGGTCCCGGCCCGGGCGGTGTCGCGGATCCGGTCTTCGGCGTTACGGGGTCCTCCCTTTTCTGTATGACGATCTCTTGATCGTCGGTTTGCCTCGAAGCATTCCGCAATTAAAGGGAGGGCCCATTTGCCTATTTCGCCTCATTCCTGTTTTTCCACGTTCCTTCGGAAAATTCGCCGCGCGCGCGGCGAATCGATTGAAACCGAAACAGCGGCTTATCATTCGTTGCTTGAACGGATACGGTCGATCGATTTGACCGGAAGCCCGGACGCCGACCTCCGTTGGCGGGCGGATGTCCTTCGCCGCCGGGCCGCGGCCGGGGAATCGCCCGACGCCCTGAAAATCGAAACATTCGCCCTTGTCCTGGAGGCCGCCCGGCGGACGCTCGTCCTGGAGACGCACGACTGCCAGCTTATCGCCGGCTTGGCGATGGCGCGCGGCAGGGTGGCCGAGTTGCCCACGGGGGAAGGTAAAACCCTGGCGGCCGTTTATCCGGTTGCTTTGTTCGCCCTGAAAGGCACGGGCGTTCATATCTTGACCTTTAATGATTATCTGGCCCGCCGCGACGCTGCCTGGATGGGGCCGATCTTTCAGCGGCTCGGTTTTTCGGTCGGCTGCGTTCAGGAAGGCCGGGCTCCCGACGCAAAACGCGCCGCATACGCCTGCGACGTCACTTACGCCACGGCCAAGGAAGCCGGCTTTGATTATCTCCGCGACGGGCTCGCCTTCGATCCCGGCGAGTGTGTCCGCCGGCCGTTTGCGGCCGCGATCGCGGATGAGGCCGACTCCATTTTGATCGACGAAGCCCGTGTCCCTCTTGTGATCGCCGGACTGGCCGAAGGCGCGGCTGTCGAGATCGGCCTGCTGACAAACGTCGTTCGTTCGTTTGTTCCCGGTCTCGACTTTGAAACCGACGCCGAACACCGCAATATCTTTTTGACGGAGAACGGCCTTCGCCGCCTCGAAGCCACCCTCGGGCGGGGGAGTCTTTACGACCCCGGAAACGAGCGGATCCTGGAAGCCGTCCATTGCGCCCTCCATGCCCGGGAACTGCTTACCCGTGACGTGGATTACATCGTCCGGGACGGGCGGATCGAGATTGTGGACGAATTCACCGGCCGGGTCATGGAAAAACGTCTCTGGCCCGACGGGATTCAGGCCGCGGTCGAGGCCAAGGAAGGCTTGGCCCGCCGGACGGAGGGAAAGATACTCGGCAGCATCACCCTCCAGCATTTTCTGCGTCTTTATCCCCGCCTGGCCGGGATGACGGCCACGGCCGCCTCCTCCGCCGACGAACTCCGGGAGTTTTACGGGCTCGAGGTCACGATTGTTCCGCCCCATCGTCCGAACGTCCGTCAAGACCTGCCGGACGCGATCTTCTCCGGCCGGGAAGCGAAAAGGCGGGCGCTCATGTCCGAGATCGCTTCCGTTCACACGGCAGGCCGGCCGATCCTGGTCGGGACGTTGAGCGTCCGCGAATCCGAGGAATTATCCGCGGATCTCCGGCGGGGCGGGATTCCACATTCCATTCTCAACGCCAAAAACGACGAGGACGAGGCGCGTATCGTCGCCGAGGCGGGCACCTTGGGCGCCGTGACCATCTCGACGAACATGGCCGGCCGGGGCACCGACATCAAGCTCGGCGGTTCCGACGAACGCGGCCGCGGGGAAGTCGTCGCCCTCGGCGGTTTGTACGTGATCGGGACGAACCGGCACGAAAGCCTCCGGATCGACCGCCAACTCCGCGGCCGTTCCGGCCGCCAGGGCGATCCGGGATCGACCCGGTTTTTCATCAGTCTCGACGATGATCTCTTCGAACGCTATGGGCTGACCGAAATATTTTTCCGGCGCCATCGGATCGAGCCGGGACCGGAAGAGATCGGCGCCGCCGCGCTCCGGCGTGAAATTTCCCACGCCCAACGGGTTATCGAGGGCCAAAATTTCGACATCCGGCGGACGCTTCATAAATTCTCCTCGCTTGTAGAAATACAGCGCCGGATCGTCCGGGAACGCCGCGAAGCGGCCCTCCTCGACCCCGAATCCGCGGGCTTTTGGGAAAAGCACGATCCGGAGGGGCGGGCCCGGGCCTCCGCCCGGTTCGGACCGAAGCGGCTGGCCAGGTTCGAAACCCGGGCGATCCTTTCCGTCATCGACCGGGCCTGGGCCGATCATCTCGCCTGGATTGCCGACACGCGCGAAAGCATCCATCTCGTCAGCCTGGGAGGAAAGACGCCGATCCAGGAATTTGCGACCTCGGCAACGGAGGAATTCCTGGCGATGATGCGGTCCGTCGATGAGAAAGCCGGGAATGAACTCGACCGGCTGATGGATTCCGGCGAAGCCGGGGCCGGCGAACCGGAAAACCTCAGGGGTCCGTCATCGACCTGGACGTATCTCGTCAACGAGGATCAATTCGGGGACAACGTCCAATTGATCAACGGCCGGAATATCGGGTTCGCGGCCGCGTTCGCCAACCCGTTCAACGCGATGCTCCTGACCATCGTCATGATCCTCCGGAGGTTCCGGCGACCGAAAGGCGGTCCTTCCCGGTCGAAGGAACGCTAATCCACGGCCGGGATTTCCTCGCGGATTTTTTTCGATTTCGGCGAAGGAGTTTTATAATAGCGATTCGAGCGAGGTGAACCATGACGTCTTTAAAAAAAATGATTGTTTTCGTGACCGGGGCCAGTTCCGGGATCGGCCGGTCGTGCGCCCGAGCCTTCGCCCGTGAAGGCGCGTCGATCCTGATGGCCGCCCGCCGCGCGGACCGGTTGAACGACTTGGCGAAATCTTTGGCCGCAGAATACGGCGTTCCCGTCTATTTTTTCGCCCTCGATGTCCGGAATCAAGTCGAAGTGGCCCAGTCCCTGACCGCTCTTCCGGACGAATGGAAACCGATCGACGTCCTGGTCAACAACGCCGGGTTAAGCCGGGGCCTGGACAAACTTCCAGACGGCTTGATCTCCGACTGGGAGGAGATGATCGATACCAACGTCAAGGGCTTGCTGTTCGTCAGCCGGGCGGTGTTGCCCGGCATGGTCGCCCGGGGCCGCGGCCATGTCATCAACATCGGTTCGATCGCCGGGCACGAGCTTTACCCGGCCGGGAACGTTTATTGCGCGACCAAGTTCGCGGTCAAGGCCCTGAGCCGGGGATTGCGGCTGGATCTTTCGGGAACGAACATCCGCGTCAGTACCGTCGATCCCGGGATGGTCGAAACCGAGTTCAGCGAGGTCCGCTTCCACGGGGACGCCGGACGGGCGGCGAAGGTTTATCAGGGGTTGACACCGCTCTCCCCTGAAGACGTCGCCGAGGCCGTCCTTTTTTGCGCGACCCGGCCGCCGCATGTCAATATCAGCGAGGTCATCGTCATGCCGACCGATCAGGCGTCGACAACCATGATTCACCGCCGGTGAACCATCATTGTCGTAGTCCTCAATTCATAATCTTGATCAGCTGACCTCTTTCGACCCTGGCCTCGAGGGTGAGGGCGTTGAGAAAGGCGATCGTCGGCCATTTGTCGGACGGCACGTTCAACCCCGTGAGAAATCCCTTCAACGTTTGGGCGGCGGCCGGGCGGCGGATGGAAATTTTCTTCGGCTGGGCAGCCAAGCGTTTGGGGTCCGTAAGATTCATGAAACTTTGGACCGTCCGTTCGAAGCTGTTTTTATACGTTGAATATTCGGCCTTGGCCGCTAGGCTCATGAACGTGTAGATCATGCCGTCCTTGGCGATGCAATCGAGGTCGATGGCCGTGACTTGAGGCGTCTGTCCTTCTTGGGCCTGTTCGCTGGCCAGATAGACCCCGCAGGCGGCGTTCAAGCCGTTGATCATCCGGGTTCTTTTGGATATTTCCTGAATTTGGACGTCCTGCAGAGACGCGATCCGTTTCTGGAGGTAAGCCGCCGGGGTGAGATCCGTCTTTTCGGCCGTGAGAATCATCCCCGCTTTTTCGTCTTTGCTGGCGACGGTGACCTGCCGGGGCGTATTCTGGACGACCCAGCCGGTCGGAATCGCGAAGGCGAATTTCATTTCCGGATGATAGAAAGCGTTGGCCTCGACATACCCCTGGCGCGGATTCTCGCCGTAGGTCAGGCCGTCCATCTTCGCCAGGAAATCGTCGCGAAGAACGTCCATTTCCGCGTCCATCGGCACGAGCATTTTCTGGGCTTCCTCGATCCGTTTTTCCGTCAGGGGATGAGTCGAGAGGAAATTCGGCAGTTTCGTTCCGCCCCCGGCCTTCTCCTCCAATTTCTGGATGGACCGGAAAAAGGGAATCATCTGGGACGGGGAATAACCGGCGTTGCGGGAATAGAGGACGCCGAGGCTGTCGGCCTGGTATTCATCGTCGCGGCTGAATTTAAGGAAAAGCACCTGCAGGCCGATCATCAAATAAGGCGCGACTTTGGCCACGTCCTTGCTGAGCACGCTCCCGAGGATCAATCCGCCGGTCAGAAGGAGCTGCTTGCTGTATTCCCGGACGGAGTGGCGGGCGTTGACGTGGCCGAGTTCGTGGCCGACGACGGTGGCCAGTTCGGCCTCGGAATTCATCATGGCCAGAAGGCCGCGGGTGACATAAATAAAACCGCCCGGGGCGGCGAAGGCGTTCTCGACCGGCGTGTCGAGAACGGCGAAATGATATTCCAGCTTGTTGCGATGGGTGTATGGCACCAGCCGCCGGGAGACCTTCTCGACGTATGCGGAGAGCGCCGGGTCCTGATAGAGTCCGTATTCTTGCTTGATGCTCTCGTCGGTGGACTTGCCCATCTCGATTTCCTGGCTTTCCGAGATGAGCATAAGTTCTTTCTTTCCCGTGACCGGGTTGATGGCGCAGGAAAACATGCCCGAAAGGGCAACAAGGGTGAAAATCGCAATCACACGACGAAGGGTGGGTTTCATGCCGGCCTCCTCTTCCGATTTCTAAGGGAAATCTACTCGAAACTTAGTTTCATTTCAACCGACTTTATGGCCCGTCCGGCCGGTCGCCGGCCCGGCTTCTCTGATTGACTTTCTCCCGTATCCTGCATATATTAACCGAGCATATGCTTTCGACTGCGGCGGATTCGATTCGGCGGCCGGATTCCCCAGGCGCCGTGATCCTTTTAACGCCTTCCCCTATTCTTCGTTCCAGGAGAGCCGGTCATGTTTAAAGGACATCCCAAGGGACTGTTCGTCGCGTTTTTCGCCAATATGGGCGAACGCTTCGGCTTTTACACGATGGTCGCGATCTTCGTTCTGTTCATGCAGGCCAAGTATGGGGTGAGCGCGGCGACGGCCGGCTTCGTCTACAGCACGTTCATGGTCTGTGTCTATTTTTTTCCCCTGCTAGGTGGACTTCTGGCGGACAAGGTCCTCGGATTCGGCAAGACGATCAGCCTGGGGATGATCGTCATGTTCCTCGGCTATGCCCTGTTGGCGATTCCGACGCAAATGAACACGGGGCTTCCTCTAATCATCGTGGCCATGGCCGTCATCGCGATCGGGACCGGGCTCTTCAAGGGCAACCTCCAAGCCCTGGTCGGAAACCTCTACGACGATCCCAAGTACGACGCCCTTCGCGACCGGGCGTTCACGATCTTTTATATGGGGATCAATATCGGGGCGATGTTCGCCCCGAGCGCGTCGGAAATGATCAGTAACTGGATTCTCAAGGGCGCGAATTTGACCTATGACGCCCGGATTCCCGCCCTGGCCAACAGCTTTTTAAAAGGGACGATAACCGATGCCGGCGCTTATCTCGGCATCGCCCAAATCCAGGATGCGGGCGTGACGCTCGAAACCCTGAAAGCGTTCTCCGAGCGCTACATCAACGCCCTGAGCAAATCCTACCACTTCGGGTTCGGCGTGGCCTGCCTGAGCTTAATCGTGTCCATGGTTATCTTCTGGGCCTTCCGGAAGTATTACAAGCACGCCGACATCACCGAGACGCAGAAGGCGAAATCCGAAGTTCTCAAGTCCCAGATCGTCGAGCTTACGCCCGCGCAGACCAAGGAACGGCTCGTCGCCCTCGGCCTCGTTTTCTTCGTCGTCATCTTCTTTTGGATGGCCTTCCAGCAGAGCGGCCTGACGATGACGTTCTTCGCCCGCGACTATACCCAGCACAGCGTCGGGGCCCTGTCCTACCTGTGGTTCGATATGGTCGGGCTGCTTGCGGTGTTCCTATCCCTCGGAGGCCTGGTCCTCTTTCTGAAGAAAGGGTCGGGCAAATCGACCCGGCTGGCCGGGGGGATCGCTTTCGCCGTCTTCGCCGTCCTGGCTTTCCTCCGCTACGGCGGCTATTCCGCGTTGAACGAGTTCCAGCCCCAGCGCTTCCAGCATTTCAACCCGTTCTTCATCGTCTTCATGACCCCGGTGGTGGTCGGATTCTTCGGCTGGCTGAACAAGAAAAAGAAAGAGCCGTCCGCTCCCCGCAAAATCGGCTTCGGAATGCTGATCACGGCGGTTTCCTTCGCCATCCTCGTCCTCGGGTCGATGGGCTTACCGAGTCCCAAACAGCTCGGCGGCCTTGTCGCCCCGCCCGAATCCCAGGTGTCCGTCTATTGGCTGATTTCGACTTATTTCATCATCACGATCGCCGAGCTGTTTCTCAGCCCGATCGGTATTTCTTACGTTTCCAAGGTGGCCCCGCCCAAATACAAGGGCCTCGCCCAGGGCGCCTGGTTTGCCGCGACCGCGGCCGGTCTGTATCTCATGGGCCTCGTCGGCGGCTTGTGGATGAAGGTGCCCCTCTGGGCGCTCTGGCTGATTCTCGTCATCGCCTGTCTCGTCTCGGCGACGTTCATGTTCTCCGTCATGAAGAAGCTGGAGCGGGCTTCGGGACAATAAAATCCCGGCGGCTCCGGACGGCGATCGGATCATGTCCGATTTGAACATCGTCCTCGTCGAACCCGAGATCCCGCAAAACGCCGGAAACATCGCCCGGACCTGCGCCGCCGCCGGCGCCCGTCTCCATTTGATCAAGCCGCTCGGTTTTGTCCTCAGCGATCGCCGTCTTCGGCGGGCGGGCGCGGATTATTGGAGCGATGTCGATCTCGTCGTTCACGACAACCTCGAGGTGTTTTTCCGGGAGACGCCGGCTGAGCGGTGCCTGTTTTTTTCGAAGAAAGCCGCTCGGATTTATACCGAAATACCCGTCGAGGATGAGGGTTGGTTTGTTTTCGGAAAGGAATCAACCGGCCTTCCGGACGCGCTGATAGAACCCTACCCGGGACGGAGTTTCCGGATCCCGATGCGCCCGGGGGCGCGGTCGCTGAACATCTCAAACGCCGTCGCGATTGCCCTTTATGAAGCTTTACGCTTGAGAGGATTTCCGGGGCTGACCTGAACCGGAGACACAATACCTATTTCCTCGTTTCCGGAAATATCAGGGTATATCGAATCAGGGAAATAGGTATTGTGTCTCCCGGTCAGAAAAACCATGTCAGGGCGGCGATATTCTCTTTCTGGAAACCCGGATCGCCAAGGTCGGCACTAGCAGCCTAATCATCTATGGAAAAATGGTTTCCCGCGACGGTCGCCGGATCCATTCCGAGGGTTATGTCACCTTCGTCTGCGTGGATGATCGCAACCGGCCCGTCGCTCACGGGCTGAGTCTGCCTCCCGCTCGAGATGCCGAGGATAAAGCCATCCGGAAGGGTACCCGGCGCCTCTGAAGAGGGGAATCGAGCGCGTCTTCCTGCCGATATCGCCGGCCGCGACGTGCCCGGCGATTACCGGCGCATTTCGGCGACGACGAGCATCTCGAAATCGTCCGGGGTGAGACTGTCGGCGCGGTTGAATGCCCCGATTTTGCTTCCGGAAATCGAAATCGCCGTGAAGCCGAGGCGTTTAAGAAGCCAAGTGATTTCCGAAGGGGCGTAATACCGTTCGTCGCAGGACAGCGTTTTTTCCCGGCCGTGATCGTCCCGGACTTGAAACGTTGATTTCATCCGGAAAGTCTTCGGGTCGAAGGCGTGGTCGTCGCTCATCCCTTCGACAAGGTTTTCCGCCTCGAAATCCTTGACCGAGTGGGCCAAGGGAAACAGGACGTTCAGGGTGGTCAGGATTAATTTCCCCCCGGGCTTGACAGCCCGGGCGGCGCCTTCCAGGATGGCGAAATTTTCCTCGTCCGTCCCCATCAAAGGAAACGCGCCCTCGCAGATGATTTGAACGAGGTCGAACTCCTTATCGAATGTCAGAGATCGGGCGTCGGCCACCCGGAAATCGGCCTCCACTCCGGCGGCCCGGGCTTTTTTCCGGGCCTTGGCGATCTGGTCGGCGGATAAATCGACGCCGGTCACCCGGTATCCGCGGCGGGCGAGTTCGATGCCGTGCCGTCCGGTTCCGCAGCCGATATCTAAAATGCGGATGCTCCGGTCGCCGCCGATTTCCTTCTCGATGAAGTCGCACTCGCCCAGGGTTCCCTGGGTGAAGACTTCCTTATCATATGTTTCGGCATAGTCGGTGAATAGCTCTTCATACCAAGGTTTCATGAGACCTCCGCTGTAGCCATCGCCAGCGATGGTCTATTTTATAACGTTTCAAGGCGCGGTTGGAATCCGGCTGTGTTTTGGATTACTCTATGCTTGAAGGACTCGGAGGAAGCCATGAAACGCAAGGATTTTCTGAAAACCGCCTGCGGGCTGGGCCTCGCGGGCGGAGCAGCGGTGTTGAAGACGCCTGCGGCCGGACAAACCGAGCCTGCGAAAGAGGAAAAACCCAGGGATCGCTTCAAAGAGGCCTGGGTCCTGACGTTAATGGAGAACATGGAGAAGGACGTGGATCCCGCGACAAGGGATCGGTTGATGAATGATTGCGGTCGGGCCTGCGCCCGCCGGGGCGGCTTGATCAAGACGGCCGAGAAATTCCGGGGCGATGTGGCCGGGTTCATCCAAACCTTCGGCCCGCAGGTCGGAAAAGACCTCTGCCGCGTTGAAGGGGACACGGTCCATTGGGGCTATTCCCAGTGTTATTGCGAGCTGGTCGCGGCGGGGCCGGAGCGCCTTCCCGACAGCTATTGCCTCTGCTCGGCCGGGTGGGTGCTGGAAATGTTTGAAATCGTCGCAAACCGGCCGGTCCGCGTTGAGGTCGTCCAAACGATCAAGCGCGGTGCGCCCGATTGCCGGTTTCTCGTCCGTCTCTAATTTTTACGCCTCGAACTTGGCTCTCTTCCTCGGGGAGTCGGGATTGGACCTTCCGCCCCCTTCTGGTAAACTGATTCCTCATGATGGATTGGTTCAGCGGACTTTCGCCCGTTCTTCAGGCCCTCTGCGCTACGGCGTTCACTTGGGGGGCCACGGCCCTGGGAGCTGCGGTCGTTTTCTTTTTCAAGAAAATCGACCGGCGCGTTCTGGACGGCCTGCTCGGTTTTGCCGCCGGGGTCATGATCGCCGCGAGTTTCTGGTCCCTGCTCGCCCCCTCGATCGAAATGGCCCGGCAGCAGGGTCATATTCCCTGGCTTCCGGCCGCCGTCGGGTTTCTTGTCGGCGGCTTTTTCCTGCGGGGCATCGATTTTATCCTGCCCCATCTGCACGCCGGTTTCGAAAAAGCCGAGGGCATCAAGACGAACTGGCAACGCAAGATCCTGCTTGTTCTGGCCATCACGCTTCACAACATCCCCGAGGGGTTGGCCGTCGGGGTGGCGTTCGGGGCGATCGGCCTGGGCGGCGGCGCGGCCACCCTCGGCGCGGCCGTGGCCCTGACGATCGGGATGTGCCTCCAGAATTTTCCGGAAGGGATGGCGGTTTCGGTTCCCCTCCGCCGGGACGGGATGTCGCGGACGAAGAGCTTTTTCTGGGGCCAGTTTTCCGGTCTGATGGAACCGCTCGCCGGCGTGGCCGGCGCCCTGGCGGTACTTCAAGCCCGGCCGCTCCTTCCCTGGGCGATGGCCTTTGCCGCGGGGGCGATGATTTACGTCGTCGTCGAGGAAGTCATCCCTGAATCCCAAATCTGCGAACACACGGACATCGCCACGATGGGAACGATGGTCGGATTCGTCCTGATGATGATCCTGGATATCGGTTTGGGATAAAGGTGACCATGAAAAATTCGGTCCCTCGCGATGCCGCTCCCCCTCGGGCCGAAATCGACGCCTTCCTCCAGGCGATCGAATTATTTCAGGACTTGAACCCGTCGGAACGCGATGCCGTCGCGGCCAAGCTTCACATCGTCGAATTCGATAAAGACGGGGTTCTCTTCGAGGAAAACCAAACCCGGGAAAACTTGTTCCTGATTTATCAGGGTTCGGTCCGACTCCATAAAAAGTCCCCGCTCGGCGAGGAAAAAGACCTTGCCCGTTTCCGCCGGTTCGACTTTCTCGGGGAAGGGGCGTTGATGGACGACTATCCCCACTCCACGACCGCAAGGGCGGAGGAGCCGACGCTCGCCTTCCTTCTTTCCCGGACGGCCATCAACGAGCTCTTGAAAACGGACGCCCCGCTCGTCGTCAAGATCCTGTCCCGGACCGCCCGGGTTATCTCCCGGCGGATGCGCCAGACGACCAACCAGGTCGTCAACGCCGCCGCCCAGTACATTTCCGGCCGGACCCGCCGGGAGCACGACCTCCTGGGCGAGCGAGACGTTCCGGCGGAATTCTACTACGGCATCCAGACCCTCCGGGCGACGGAGAATTTCCCCATCACCGGGATTTCGATCAGCCGGTTCCCGGACCTGATCGTCGCCCTGGCCCAGGTCAAGATGGCCGCCGCCCGGGCCAACCGGGATCTGGGGCTTCTGCCCGCCGATATCGCCGCAGCCATCGACGAAGCCTGCCGGGAGATCATCGACGGCAGGATGCACACGCATTTCGTTGTGGATATGATCCAGGGCGGGGCGGGGACCTCGACCAACATGAACGCCAACGAAGTCATCGCCAACCGTGCCCTGGAGATCCTCGGCCGGGAGCGGGGGGACTACGCCGGCTGTCACCCGAACAATCACGTGAACCTGTCTCAATCGACCAACGACGTCTATCCCACCGCCCTGCGTCTGGCCTTCATCTACAGCTCGCAAAAGCTGGCCGCCGTCCTGAAAAAACTCGTCGCCTCCTTCCGGGCCAAGGGGCGGGAATTCCGGGAGGTCATCAAGTTGGGCCGGACCCAGCTTCAGGACGCCGTCCCGATGACTCTCGGCCAGGAGTTCGAAGCGTTCGCGGCCACGCTGGAGGAGGAGATCGACCGGCTGGAACAGAATGCGGCCCTTTTCCAGGAAATCCATCTCGGCGGGACGGCCATCGGAACAGGTATCTGCGCCTCCCCGGAGTATGCCGGACTGGCCGTTTCCCATTTGCGGGAGATTTCCGGGATTCCGCTCCGGCCGGCCCCGGACCTGGTCGAGGCCACCCAGGACACGGGCGCTTTCATCATGTTTTCCTCCGCCGTGAAACGCTTGGCCGTCAAACTCTCGAAAATCTCCAATGACCTCCGGCTCCTGAGTTCGGGACCGCGGGCCGGGTTTCACGAGATCCATCTTCCCATGATGCAGCCCGGGTCCTCGATCATGCCGGGAAAAGTGAACCCGGTCATTCCCGAGGTCGTCAACCAGATCGCCTTCAAGGTCATCGGCAACGATCTGGCCGTGACCCTCGGGGCCGAAGCCGGCCAGCTCCAGCTTAATGTTTTTGAGCCGGTGATTGCTCAGAGCATCTTCGAATCCATCGAGATGTTGAAGAACGGGATGGACACCCTCCGCCTCAGGTGCGTCGAGGGCATCACGGCCGACGAGGCGCAATGCCGGAAATCCGTCGAGCGCAGCTTCGCCCTCGTCACCGCGCTCGTCCCGCTCCTCGGGTATGAGACGTGCTCCGCGCTGGCCCAGGAAGCGATGTCCTCGGGCCGGAGCGTGTACGCCCTGGTCCTGGAAAAGGGGCTGTTACCGGCGGAAATTCTCGACGACGTCATCAAGCCCGAGAATATGATCCGTCCGCGCGGGTAGGACCCTTATTCCCCGGGGAAAAAGCCGTTGAACCGTCGATAGGGGAGGTTTGAAAAACCGCTTTGACTATGTTTAAATAGGGGACCTTTGAAGGAGAAAGTAATGGATATTTTCGACAAATGCAAGACGGACGGCGGCTATTTCGGTATGTTCCGGGCCCGGAACGACTTTTTCTTCGCCCGTCCGATCCTCGATCCGCTTCCCGGGCGGGAGATGACCTACCAGGGGAAGAAAGTCATTCAGTGGTCGATCAACAACTATCTCGGCCTGGCCGAAAACGAGGAGTTGCGGGCCGTCGCCGTCGAAGCCGCGCGGAAATACGGCCCCGGCGCCCCGATGGGGGCCCGGATGATGACCGGCAACACCCAGAAACACCTCGACCTGGAAGCCAAGTTCGCCAGCTTCATGGGCAAAGAGGACGCCATCCTGTTCAACTACGGCTACCTCGGTGTCCTGGGCACGATCCAGGCGCTGTGCGATAAAAGCGACACGATCCTCATCGACAAGCTGGCCCACGCCTCGATGGTCGACGCGATGTTCATGTCCCAGGCCCAGTTCCGGGTCTGGAAACACAACGACCTCGACAGCCTGGAGCTTCATCTGAAACGGATCAACAAGGACCGCAAGGGCGGCGTTCTCGTCGTCACCGAGGGCGTGTTCGGAATGACCGGCGACCTCGCCCCGATGGCCGACATCTGCTACCTCAAGGACAAATACGACGCCCGCCTGTTCGTGGACGACGCCCATGGCTTCGGCGTCATGGGCCCGAACGGCCGCGGGACGGGCGAGTATTACAAGTGCCTGGATAAAATCGACATCAACCTCGGGACGTTCGCCAAGGCGTTCGCCGCGATCGGCGGCGTGGCCGGCTCGACCCACGAAGTCTGCGAGTGGGTCCGATTCAACGCCCGAACCCAAGTGTTCGCCAAGAGCCTCCCGATGATTTATGTCGAAGTCATTTCCCGGGCGCTCGATCTCATCGCCAACGGCAACGACCGGCGGGCGAAGATGTGGAATATCAACACCAAATTGAAGGCCGGCCTCCGCGAGCTCGGTTACATGGTCGGCGAAGTGCCTTCGCCGGTCACGCCGGTTTTCGTCCATTTCAAGGATCTGCAAATCGGCATGGCGATTATCCAGAAGATGCGGGAAGAGGGGATTTTCATCACCGGCGTGGCCTACCCGGTCGTGCCTCGCGACATCCTCCTTTTCCGGATGATCCCGACCGCCTCGCATACCGAAGACGACGTCGCCCGGACGATTGCCGCCTACAAAAAAGTGCGCGACGAACTTCATCTCGACCTGGCCGCAGTCAAAGCCGCGTATATCCGCCATGAGGCGGAGAAAAAGGCCGAGAACAAGGAAGACGACGACAAGACCGAAATATGATCCAAGGCCCCGTTCTCGTCACTGGCGCGTCCAAGGGAATCGGGCGGGCGCTCGCCGCGGCGCTGGCGGCCCGGGGAATTCCGGTCATCGGGACGTCGCGCGACCCGAAAACCGTCGCCGACCCTATTCCCGGCGTTCGATATCTGGCGCTCGACCAGGGCGACGACGCGTCGATCGACGCCTGCGTCGCAGCGGCCGGCCCGGTCGAGGTTTTAGTGAACAACGCGGGCCAAAGCCAGATCGGCGCGGTCGAAGACGCGTCCATGGACGCGGTCGAGGAGCTGTTCCGGATGAATCTCCTCGGGCTTTTCCGTCTGACCAAAGCCGTCCTTCCGGGAATGAGGGAGAGGGGACACGGGACGATCATCAACATCGGGTCGTTGACCGGGACGTTCCCCCCGCCGTTCCAATCCGCCTACGCCGCGACGAAGCTCGGCCTGGAAGCGTTCTCCAAGGCGCTCCGCCAGGAAGTGGGACGGCGCGGGATCAAGGTCTCCCTGGTCATTCCCGGCTACATCCGGACCTATATCGAACCGCGGATGATCATTCCGGAAGACAGTGCTTACGGAGACGAGTTGGCCGCGTTTCGGAAAGCCCGCGATAAGAAAATGGCTAAATCCTCGCCGGCCGAAGCGGCGGCCGCGAAAATCATCAAGGTCATGGAAAAGAAAAATCCCGGCCCGGTTTATTATACGGGACGTCTCGTCCCGGCGATGGGTTTCCTGAAGCGCATTCTGCCCGAGCGGACGGCCCAGAAAATGATTCGCGGATTCTATCACCTGGACCGCTGAAGAGGTGGTCGGGCGCATCCTTTCCTGGCGGCGCACCGGCTTCAATGTCCGCAGCTCGGCGCGGACCAAGACGAAGCGGAGGCCGAGCGGGCGGGGAAGTACATGATCCGGCCGGTGCTCTCGTGGACCGGCTGTCATTCCTGGAGCCCGATGGCAAGGTCGTCTACCGAATTGACTCTTCTAATTTATAAGTAAAGAACTATCGATCGGAGCGCTTTTTCCTTAATCCCATCCCAGCAAGCAAGATAAATCCAAGCATACAAATCCAGGCGAAAACGTCGCCGATTTTTGAATAGACCGTCTTCGTCCTTTTAATGGGTACAAAGGCCGACATCGATGAATTGTCCGTCGTGAAGTAATTCATAGCGGCCGCTATTCTTCCCATACCGTCTACGGCAAGAGAGATGCCTCCGCTGGTGGGCCGAACGAGCGAGAATCCTTGTTCAATGGATCGAAAAACAGCCATCTTGGCTCGAATGGAAGCGATGTCTTTCCAATCATGCGAAGGCACGAAGAGGATATCGATTCCGGTACGTCCCATTTGTCGGATAATGTCATAAAAATCCTGGTCAAAGCATATCACCGCGGCAATCCGGCCGTAGGGTGTATCGGTCCAGAGGAGTTTTCCGTTC
Source organism: Candidatus Aminicenantota bacterium (assembly GCA_026393895.1). Taxonomy (GTDB): domain Bacteria; phylum Acidobacteriota; class Aminicenantia; order Aminicenantales; family UBA4085; genus JAAZPG01. The sequence goes on along the minus strand of JAPKZG010000051.1, from coordinate 13,749 downwards.
CCGGGCCGAATACTGAATCCCTCTCCTGTTCCCGGCACCATATGTCTCTTATGATATTCCCATGAGATCTTTCCGGAAGGCTCCGCCAATACCACTTTGTTTTGGCGCAATGGGTAAGCCTCAGGGTTTTTCGTATGAATGGACATGCCGAGATAGATCTGATACCGAATGGCCAGTTGGCGGCCTCTTTCTTGGAGCGCCGCTTCATCTTGTTTTAGCACGTCGGCGTCTCCTTCGGCCCAGAAAATAATTTTAGCGCCGGCGCGGGCTTCGAATTCGCTTTGCTGAAAAAGATAATCCTGAGCTTCTTGGTAAGTTTCGCGCAATAGGAAAAGTTCCGAATCGGTCAACTTTTCTCCACGATAAAGTCGTCGGGATAGGCTTTCGACCTCCGCCGAGTTTTGCTTGGCCGCCATAGGGTCGGGGATCATAACAGCGGCCACCCGGACCGTTTTGGAAGCGGGAGGCCCGAAGACCAAGCGAGCGCCGCCGAATAGCAAAATCGAAGCCAAAGCCAGGACATAAACACCTGCCCCGAACCGGACTTTTTTCCAATCGGATTTATTTTCCCAAATCCAATTGGCCGTCGGGCCGAACCATGTCACCATAAAGCTCAAACCCCAGAGACCGGTCACCGATAAGATCTGAAGAAAAGCCAGATTTCCGTATTGGCTGTAGGCCTGGGAACCCCAATAGCCAAATGGCCCCGTTAATGAATTGATATATTCCAGCGAAGTCGCGGCCAATGGAAAAATGAAGATCGAGGGAAAACCCATAAGACGAGGAGCCAGGAGCCTATCCGCCATGTAAGGCAAGAAAGAAATGCAGGAAATCACGACGACATAGAAAAAATAATAAACACCCCGAAAGGGAAGAATCCCGGATAGGGACAAGAGACAGACGCCGCTGTAAACGGTTGCTCCGATGAGAAGTCCGGGCCATGGCTTTTTTTTACGAAGAAAACGGATCATAAAAAACGGCGCTAAAAATGCGGCCAGAGGAATGGTCCATCGTCCGTGAGCCAAAAGGAGCAAAAGGCCCGCCAGGCCGAGCCAAAGGAAACTTCGGGGCTCTTTTGGGAGTGGCGTTTTTTGTTGCCGTTGGAGCATATTCTCTCCTTTTTAGGTGGGTGTTTTGACACCCTCGTCCATTTGCCTTTTTTCCCCTAACCCAACAAAGTCTCCTCGAGTTTTTTCAAAAGCACGCCAAGTTTGCCTAACTCCTCGCGCTTTATCGTCGTACAACAGTTATGGAAGATATTGTCCAAAGCCGGAATGGAAAAGCGCAGATTCTTGCCGTGATCCGTGAGCTTGAGCAGGAGACTTCTTCTGTCGGAGGGATTCTTGGTCCGGACGACCAAGGCTTTCCTTTCCATGTTATCCACGACGCCGGTGATGGATGAACGCGAACAATGACAGATGGCCGCCAACTCATTTAGGGGCCGCCCGTCCCTGGCCCACAGCAAGCTCAGGATATAAATCTGGGGCAGAGTCAGGCGGGTTTCCTTGATCATCTGCCTTTGAAGTTTTTTGAGTTTCTTGTCGATGGTATCGATTAAATAAAATATTTCGGGGGTCGTTCCGTGTTTGAAAGGAATGGGACCCGAATGGGACTTCGGCTCTTTCATTAATCAAGCCTCCAGCGTAATAATTAGGTTCATGATAATACAGAAGATGATAATAAGGCAATTAATTATAAAAGTCAAGCTTGACGTGTTCGCCGACGCTGCTCCGCTTTTCATATTTGATTTTTGTCTGGGCCGCTCGGCGGGCATTTTCCGCGTCCGGCCGTGATGTCCGACCGTTTCCGGTTCCCGCCGTACTCGCCCGTAAATATTAGTCACGGGCGAGTGGCGAGCCGAAGGCTCGTCCCTTGACGCCCACCGGGGGAAGGTCAAGAAGGCGAGTTTGAGTCCGCCGGCGCTCCGGTTGGTCGAGGAGGACCTAAAGCCCATCCCCTCCAAGGGCCGGCCGGTACAGAGACAGGCCGAAACGTTGACAGGCGGATGATTGGAACCATTCTAATTCCTCGGATTTGTTACGAAAATTTTCCTGGCCGTAGGCGGCAAAAAACAAGCCCAGGCCCCAATCACTTTGGAATCGGTACTGCAAACCGACTTCCAGGAAAGCGCCCTCGATGTAGCGTCCGCAGGCCTTGCCGTAATCCACCGTGAGCGCGAACGGCAGAGGCTTTTCTCCATCCGTTGCCAACAGCAGTTTCATCTTGGGCATCCGGTCACGTTCCCTTTCAGCGAGGAATCGACGCGCCCTCTCACGAAAAAGGATTATCCCGGACTCGAATCGAGTCAAGGACAAGCGATTCCTCTCCGCTTGTCTTAAAAATAAATCAACTATTGGAGTAGGGTTTCTTTTCGCAGGGTGTAGGTTTGATCCTTCCCCTCCCGTCGGATCTTCAGGACAAGGACGTCCCCTTCACCGTAGAATAATTCGGGTTGCAGAAAGAAACGACAGTAACCATCCAGAGGCAGGGCATCGAGTTTCAGGTCATTGATCTGCAGGATGCGGTCGCCGATTTTCAAACCGGCTGCTTCAGCCGGAGATTTTTCATAGAGATTATTTACATATAGATATTGTTCCTGCTCATTGAAGGAAAAGCCGAAGCCGAAGGTTTTCAATATGGGGCGTTCAACCGGAACTTGCGGAGTTAGGATGATTTCCTTTTTCGGCCAATCGATCGTCATGGCAAAATAACGAAAAAAATCGTTGCCTGCAGAGGCGTTGGTTTCCTGCATAAAGGTTATCAATAGGGAAGGGGCACGGTAATTGCCGACGCGGATATTATTAATGATTGCCGCCGAGTGATATTGATAGGTTTTCTTCCCCAACGCCCCCCCGGAAAACTCCCCATGCCCCGTCACAGCTGGAATATCCATCTGCCTGGATCGCATCTTTTCCCAATACTCCAGGGGAGCGTTGAATCCATAGGTGGACCCCAAATCGACTTCGAAAGGCAGCCGCAAGCCATTCCATTCCATGGTCATTATCGGAATGCGCTGGATATTTTGCTTGAAGGGCAGGTTCACGGAGATAGCCGAACGGGGTAGGCGGTCAACCTGATCGGTAAAGATCAGCTTTTTGCGGGCATAGTCGATATGCCAATAGGGAACCAGTCGCATCAGGTTAACTCCGATCGCGCCATCTGCGTGATAACAACGAATAGCGGGCGACCGGTCAAGATCGAAAATTGCCGCCGCCGTCCGTTCAAATGGTATTCCGCCTATCGTCATTCGTTCAATTTTTGTGAATTTGATTTTTTCACTCTTTTTGGTGGAGTCAGTAAAGGAGTCTGCCGCCTTGGAGGCGACGACGTACTTTTGTGTAATGGCTGTGGATACTACGTTGAAAGCCGCACCGGTATCAAAAATAAAATTGTACGTTTCTTGTCCGTTATTGATTTGTACGGGCACCAAAATCAATCCCCTGCGAAATTGGAAATCGATCTCCGTATAGAACCCCTTGTTTTCGAGATGACCGGCAAGAAAGAGGGAGCCCATTTTCATCATCGTACATCCTTTGAATATGAAAAGGATGACGCTCAGGATCAATCCAAAGCACAACCATTTTCCAGCTTTCATTTATCCCTCCGCTATACTCCGGCGTCTTTTTCAAATGAGTAAGAAAAACACTCTCCTGGTTTGGTCGCACAGAGCACCTTTGTCTCGAAGTTTTTAATTATGGGAATTTGCTTTTTCCGCGGGTTGGCGAATTCCCGCTCCGGACGTTGAATTTACCCTCCTTACCATACCGGAACTATATCTCCGACCGCGCGGCATAGTTAACGGGCCGAGCTTCTTCGGCATTATTTGACGGCCTGCTTCCAAGCTTGGATGAACTTAACGGCGTTCTCGGTCTGCCTCGTGACTATTTTATCGCCGATCTCGCGAGTCGCCGCTTTGGGATCGCCCAGGGACCAGATGCCGTTGCTGGAAATGTCGCGGCTGCTTCCGCCCTTCTTGGTCTCCTCGGGAACGGCCAGCAGCCCGCCCAAGACCGGGCCCAACTGGGGATAGCGCTCGAGAAGTCCCAAAAGCTCCTGAACCTTGGGGGAGAATTGAATGACGGGCTTCTCGGCCCGTTCTATGTGGACCAGCTCAGGTTCCAAGCGGAGAAGCATCGATGTCTCTTCAATTCCGGCATGCTCGTCGAACCAGACGCCGGCCAGCCTCTCTCCTCCTGCTTGGACCGGGCTGCCCTCGCCGATGGCGACGGCTATGGCCTCCAGGGATTGATTGATGCGGCGGACCACCGCCGTCTCTACGCCGCTGTTGCCGCCGTGGCTGTTGAAAAACATGATGCGTTTGAAGCCGTATTTGACAAGCATCTCCGCCGTCTCGTAGAGAACCTGTTCCATCGTTTCGGGCTTCAGGCTCAGCGTGCCTGGGAAGCCGGAATGGTATACGCTGTAGCCGGCCATCACGACCGGCGCCACCACGACCCCGGTCCGGGCTGAGATCATCTTGGAAATATCGAAGGTTTCATACCAATCGGAGCCCAGCGGCAGCTGCGGGCCGTGCTGCTCGGTCGATCCGAGGGGGATGATAACCATGTCGCTCGTATTGAGGTAGTCCCTGACGTCGATCCAGGACATCTCCTGAAGGACGAGCGGTTTCCCCTCCGGTCCGCCGGTCAACAACGCCGGGCCCGAGACGAGCGCGAGCGAGATCAAAAAAATCCCTAACAATTGTCGACGCAGAATTTTCGACATAGCAAACCTCCCTTGATGCCAATCATTCTCGCAAAGCATATCTTCGGCCGCGGCTCCAACGTCCTTCCCCCTTCCTAAAAACCTCTGGCCTATCTTTCATTTTCTCGATCGATCTCAGAAGTGATTTCTTCGAACGTCCGGAGGCACTTTGTTTCAACCACCCGGTCGAAATCCACGAGCCATTTTCGGATGTATTCCTTATCGTATCCGAGATTCTTCCGAAGAATGGACCTGATGTCCTCGATGTCCCGGGCCCTCCCGGCTACCGCCTTATGTATGACGACATCCTCGAGTGAGGCAAAACGGACAGGGACATCGTCGAACTGGACTTCGCGAGCCTTCTCGATGGCCTGCCGCTCGTAGGGCGTAAACGAAAAGATAAAATCGATTCGGATCCCGCTCTTTAGCTCGGTTGCGGGCAGGACCATCGTCTTCCTTACAAAGTCTTCGACGTCGTCGACTGCCACCCTCAGCCCGAGAGCCTGCACCGCCCCCAAGACAACGGGGAGTTTTTCTACGCCCACCCCGAGAGTGATATCGATGTCCTTGGTCAGACGAAGTTCGCCGTAAAGCAGGACGGCCTGCCCGCCGATAATCATGTAAGGGATTTTTCGAAGCGCGAGGTCCGCGGCAACCCGTTTAATCAGACCTTTGTACATTGTTCACCGCCTTGGCGATCCGGATCTTGACCTCGATCCCCTCCAACGGGTTCTTAGGCGGGAATGCTCCAAGCATCAAGGCCTCTTCGTAGAGAGCATCGAGGATCCGCAGATTCTGCTTGATGTCGACCTTCTCGGTTCTTGTTCGAGCGGCTTCGAAAGCCTGGAGCTCATGAATATTGCTGATCATTGATTTTCTGCTTCAACATCTATTGTATCACAGTTCAACCTGTCGGAAAGTTCCTCGCGGCCGAATTCTATCGGCCGAAGCGACGTCAGACCTCGGGGGATTGATCTATATTTTCAGGCGCTCCAGGTCCCGGAGTACCCTCGCCTTCGCTCTTTCCGAACGAATTAAAGCACTTGACTTTTTATTTAAGCTGTCCTATACGTATACGTATAGGTATGTATTAGACGATATACAAATCAAACGTGAGAGTACTATGGGAAACGAAATCATGACCAAAGCCGAGCTGGCGGAGAAAACCGGAATCGAGCCAATCGAGCTTGATTTGTGGACAAAAGCCAAGATCCTCAAGCCGGTCGGGTTCGCCGAAGACAAGTCCGCGTTCTACGCCGTCCAGGACGTCGACCGGGTCTCCCACATCCGGAAACTCCGCGAGCTGGGATACGGCCTTGAGGAAATCCAGAAGATCATTAAAAAATACGGATGGCCCCAGGCCGCAGGCGGCGATAAAAAGCCGGCCAAGAAGGACAAGCTCCTGACCGTCGGACTGCTGGCCGAAAAAGCCGGCGTCAGCTCCCGGACCATCAAGCACTGGGAGGAGGTCGGCATCCTCGATCCCGATTTGCGGAGCGAAGGCGGATTCCGACTTTATGACGAAACTTACGTTTTTCTCTGCCAGCTCATCCGCGACCTCCAGCTTTTCGGCTACAGTTTGGAGGAGATCAAGTCGGTGTCCGATTCCGTCCGGGATTTCCTCTCCGTGGAGAAAGACCTGGCCTCGTTTTCACGCGAAGCGGCAGGTCGGAAACTCGACGACCTTCTGGCCGCCGTTGAATCCCTGAATAAAAAAATGCGCCAGCTCCGGGAAGGGATCGACCGCTGGGAGGACCTTCTCAAGAAAAAAAAGAAGGAGATCGTCGGTCTTAAATCCAAAAACGCCAAACGGCCGGCGGCCGTATCGGAGGAGTCCCATGCCTAAAATCGCCCTCATCGAACCGCAATCGCCCAATCTCCACATTTTTTCCAAATTCCCCTCGCCGCGTCTCGGGACCGTCCTTCTGGGGACGATCATGAAAAAGCGGGGCTGGGAGGTCGAGCTGTTCGTCGAGGATTTCCGGGCCCTCGATTTCGCCGTGATCGGAAGCGCAGATATCGTCGGCGTTTCCACCATCACCTCGACCGCCCCCCGGGCCTATGCCATCGCCGATCGGATCCGGGGCATGGGGATCCCCGTCCTTTTCGGCGGGCCGCACGTCACGTTTTTGCCCGAGGAAGGGCTCGAGCACGGCGATTTCGTCCTCCGCGGCGAAGCGGAGGAGACGCTGCCGGCGTTTCTCGACGCCTGGCGCTCCGGCGCGGATTTATCCGCCGTGCCCGGGCTTTCCTTCCATCGGGACGGGGAGGACGTCCACAATCCCAAGGCTGTTCCGCCCCACGACCTCGACGCGTTTCCGTTCGCCGATTTCGAGCTTCTCAAGCCCGACCAAAGATGGCGGAAAAAAAAGATGGTTCTTCCCGTCCAGACCTCGCGGGGCTGTCCGTTCGATTGTTCGTTCTGCTCCGTGACCGGGATGTTCGGCAAGTCCTATCGTTTTCGCTCCACCGAACATATCATCGAAGAACTGCGCTTCTACAAGGACCGGAAAGGCTTCCTCTTCTTCTACGACGACAATTTTGCCGCCCACAAGCCGCGGACCCGGGAACTGCTCGAGGCGATGATCCGGGAGGGTTTCAAGTTCCGCTGGACGACCCAGGTCCGGGCCGACGTCGCCCGCGACCCGGAGCTCGTCCGGCTGATGAAAAAAGCGGGGTGTCACACCGTCTGCATCGGATTCGAATCCGTGAACCCCAAGAGCCTCCAGGAATCCCACAAGGCCCAATCCGTGGCCGATCTTGACCGGGCCGTCCGCGTCTTCTGCCGCAATCGGATTCACATCCACGGCATGTTCGTCTTCGGGTTCGACCAGGATGACCGGGGGACGTTCCGGGAAACCGTGAAATGGGCCCGGAAATCGCGCTTGACCTCGTCGCAGTTTCTCATCCTCACGCCTCTTCCCGGAAGCGAGTTTTTCAACAAGGTGACGGAGGAGGAGAGGATCACGTTCAAGGACTGGTCGCTTTACGACGCCCATCACGCCGTCTTTCGGCCGCGCCGCCTGTCTTTGGCCGACCTTCAAAAAGCCCAGATCACCGGCCACAAAAGGTTCTACTCGTTCCGGGAGCAGATCCGAAATCTCTTCGAAGGACGATGGCTGGCCCTGGCGATCAACCAATATGCCCGGGCGCTCAACCGGACCTGGCGGAAAAAGAACCGGACGTTTCTCAAGGCGCTGGAACTGCTCCGCCCGCGCCGCGGAAGCCGGGTGTGGGTGGATTACCGCGAGGAGATCCGTCTCGACGACAGACCGTGATTTTGAGATCAGGGAATATCAAGATTCGCTTCGATTTTCGCCGCGGCCCGGGCGGCCGCCTCGCGAACGTCCGGATTTTTATCCTTGATGGCCAGTTCCTTGAGCAAGGCCAGGGCGGGCCCGGCCTCTTTTCCCATCAGCCCGAGTTCCCCGATCGCAGTGATCCTCCATAGGGGATCGCCACGGCGCGCGGCTTTCATCTTGACGGCGACTTCGGCCGAGGGGGCCGCTGCCGAGCTGTAAAAGATCTTTCTGGCCGCCGGTTAAAGGACGAATCCGACTCCCACGGTCAGAGTCAGGACATCGGTCCGAAGCATCCGGCCGAATTCCGGCCCCATGTATCCGACCCGGAGATCGTTGATGTCCCGCCCTTTTCCCTCGCCGTAGGCGTAGAGAAACCCGACCCAGCGGTACATCACGGCGGCGTTGATAAAGACGGACGGCCCGACGTCAAACCAAAGCCCTGCGCCGACATTGAGACCCGCTCCAAAATAGGACGCGTTCAAAGTCTTCCCCCGGTAGAACGAACCTCCCTTCACCCGAATGAATGGGATCGTGATTCCGCCCAGAAAATAGGGACGAAGGGCGAGTTTCTTCAAAAAAAAGGAACGCCCGTTGAGGTCGAAGGCCTGATAAGTCGCGGTATGGGGTCCGTTCTCAAGGTCGACGGTCCGTCCGGAACGCAGGAAGGAAACATCCCAGGATCCGCCGTATGATTTCATTCCGTAACTTACGACCCAGGCCGCGCACTTTTCCAGACCGGGGATGTAAAACTCTTTTTCAAAATGCCAGAGAGTCAGGCCCCGGTCCAGGTCGCGGTGATAATCGAGGGATTGTCCGGAGAGCATGATGTACTGCCCGTCGCGTCCGGGGCCGGCGGATAAGGCTGTCGCAAAGAGGCCCAGGACCAAAAAGGCGATCAAGGCGCGGCGGATCATGAAGGAACTGTAGACCGGGAGACGATAATAGTCAACGGCGCGCATTCGCCGTCACGCCCGTTTTAGCTTTATAATGAACGCGGGAGAGCGAAGATGAAAAACTACGCGACCGATATCCTGATCGTCGGGGCCGGGCCGGCCGGCCTGACCGCGGCCATCTACGCCGCCCGGTCCGGCAAGAAAACTCTGGTCCTCGAAGGCGAGCGGGCGGCCTCGCGGCTTGCGCTCGGTTACGACCTCGAGAACTATCCCGGGTTTCCTTCGATCAACAGCAACGACCTTCTGGCCCGATTCCGGGAGCAGGCGGGGGGATTTGGGGCGGAATTCGTCAGAGGCGACACGATCGCACTATCGTTGACGACCGACCCGAAGTATGTTTCGACCACGGATTCGTTCATCGAAGCCAAGGCCGTCATCCTGGCCACGGGCAAGCCGTTTGCCAAGGAACGGCTAATTCCGGGGGAGGAGCGGCTTCTCGGCTACGGCGTAAGCTATTGCGCGGTCTGCGACGGTCCTCTGTATAAAGGAAGGGACGTGGCCGCCTACGGCCATTCCGCGGAAGCGGTCGAGGACATCTGGATTCTGGAACAGACGGGCGTCCGGGTTCATTGGATTCCGGGCAGGGTCAAGGATCCCGCCGCCCTGGAAGAGGCGTTCACGAAGGCGGAAAAAATCGGCATTCCGGTTTATGGAAACGCGGAGATCAAGGAAATTGCCGGGGATAAAAACGTCGAACGGATCATCCTGAAGTCCACCGCCGGCGAGCGTTCGCTGGACGTCGACGCCGTTTTTGTATTCCGGGAAGTCCCGACCGGGCCGCTGTTTGCCAAATCCGGCCTTGCCATAGATCATAAGCAGTGCCTGGCCGTGGACCGCTTCCAGCGGACAAACCTCGAGGGGGTGTTTGCCGCCGGCGATTTGACCTGCGGCGGACTTCAGGTCGTTTCGGCCGCGGGCGAAGGCTGCGTAGCCGCGCTTCAGGCGCTCGCGTATCTCCGGAAGAGCGGGTAAAGGAATTTCAACCGCCCTGTTTGCGGCGGACCGCGGCCGCGGCGGCATGGGCCGCCAGACCTTCGCCCGAAGCCAGCCGCTCCGTCGTCGGTAAAAGAGCCCCGGATCCGCCGGATTCGAAACGAAGAGTCGTCTGAAACTTGAGAAAGTCGCGCACCCCGAGCCCCGAGGCGAAGCGGGCCGTCCCGCCCGTCGGTAGGATGTGGTTCGTTCCGGCCGCATAGTCCCCGAATACCTCCCCGGCCTCCGTCCCGAGAAAAAGCGCCCCGAAATTCCGGAATCGTTCAGCCAGAGCTACGGCCCGTTCTCCCTGCAATTCCAGATGCTCGGGCGACCGGCGGTTTGCGATTTCCACGGCTTCCCCGAGATCGTCCAGGACTAGGATGAATCCCCGGTTTGCCAGGGATTGTTGGGCGGTCGAGGAGGCCGGGAGCCGGTCCAACCCCTTCCGGACCGCTTCACTTACGGACTCGGCGAACGTTCGGGAATCCGTCAATAAAACGGCGGCCGCGTCCGGGTCATGTTCAGCCTGGGCCAGAAGGTCGGCCGCCGCGATTCCGGGATCGGCTTCGCCGCCGGCGACGATCATGACTTCGCTCGGCCCGGCCGGCAGGTCGATCCCCGCCGCGCCGAAGACTTCGAGCTTGGCCGCGGTCACGAACCTGTTTCCCGGCCCGACGATCTTATCCACGCGGGGCAGGCTTTCCGTGCCGAAGGCCATCGCCGCCACCGCCTGCGCCCCGCCCGCGGCGTAGATTTCCTCGAGGCCGAGCATTCCGGCCGCGCCCAGAATCACCGGGTGAACCTGTCCGGTGGAACTCGGGGGCGAACAGACGACAATTTCCCGGACTCCGGCCTCAAGGGCCGGGATCGCGCTCATCAGCAGGGAGGAAACGAGCGGATGACGGCCGCCCGGGACATAAATTCCGACACGGTCGATTGGACTCGTTCGTTGACCGCAAAAAACTCCGGGGAACGTTTCGATTTCAAAATCGCGAAATTCCGCCTTCTGGGCCTTGGCGAAAGCCCGGATGTTCCGGGCGGCGAAAAGCAGGGCTTCCCGGAGCGAGGGATCGAGGGCATCCGCCGCCCTGGAAACGGCTTCCTTCGGCATCCTCAAGGGATCCGGCGCGATTCCATCGAAAAGTCGGGAATAATGCCGGACGGCCGCGTCCCCGTCCCGGCGGACGTCCTCGACGATCCGACGGACGCCGGGGACGTCATCCCTTCGGAAGCCGGCAAAAAAATCTTTCGGCAGTTTGTTTTTCGTGATGATTTTCATGAGCGTCTCCTCCGTTCCAATTCCTTCAAGATGTCGTTCCATGAAGCCCCCGATCGAACCGTTTTCACCAGCGAAAAATAAAGGACGTCGGCCGCTTCCCAGACGACGTCCTTCGGCTCGCGGGCTTTGATCAGTTCCTCGGCCTCCTCCCGGATTTTTTCGGCCAGGGCTTTTTCGTCCAAGGAGGCCGTATACGACCCGGGCCGAGGATTTTTTATCCGGTCGGCGACGACCGCTTCGAGTTCCGGTAAGGAGAAGCGGCGTGGGCCGAAACAGGACCAGGTTTGGCGGTGGCAGGCCGGGCCCCGCGGCCGGACCGTGGCCAAGACGGCGTCGGCGTCGCAGTCGGCCCGGACGCGGATGAGGTCGAAAAAGTTTCCCGACGTCTCGCCCTTGAGCCAGAGGCTGTCCCGGGAGCGGGAGTGGAAATGCATCCGCCCGTCGTGAAACGTCCGGGCCAGGGATTCCCGGTCGCTCCAGGCCAGCATCAGCACCTGGCCGGTTTCATCCTGGACGATCGTGGGGATCATCCCCCGGCTCCAATCCAGGGAATGGAGAAATGCGTCGGCGATCCGGATCCGTCCGGTGTAAACCGCCATTCCGAGCTGAACATCGAGTCCGGCCCGGGCCAGCCGTTCGACGTCCTCCAGCGAGCCCGCGCCGCCTGCGGCCGTGATTCTGTTTCGGGTCCTTCCGGCCAGGGTGACGGCCCGGTCGACGGGCAGTCCTTCCATCGTCCCTTCCTTTTCGACGAAGGTGCAGAGATACTCTCCGCAATAAGGGTCGCAATCGGATAATACGTCCTCCACCCGGAGGCCCGTGCGCTCGGTCCAACCGCGGGTCAGAACTTCGCCGTCCCAGGTGTCGAGGGCAACGATGATCCGCGTCCGCTCGACGGCCGCGGCTAGTTCCCGCAGAAACGGGATGCAAACCCCGTCCGGGCCCAGGACGGCCGTGCCGACGATCACTTTCGACGCTCCGTCGGCGACGGCCCGGTGGGCCGCTTCGACGGACCTCAATCCGCCCCCGACCCGACATTCGGCCGCCCGGCAGATCTCGCGGACCAATCCGGCGTTCGAGCCGAGGCCGAGGGCGGCGTCGAGGTCGATGACCGCGATCTCTCCGAAGCGGTCAAATTCGCGGGCCAGGGCTTCGGGGTCCTCGCGCTCCAGGATCAATTCCCGGCCGTGTTTCAATTGAACGGCTCTCCCGTTCATCAAATCGATCGAAGGAATCATCATCGGATGCGGGCTCCTTTCTTCCGGAGATATCGTTTGAAATCGGAGATCGTCCTCCGGTCGTTGTGAAGGACCGAGGCCAGCAAAACGGCGTCGGCCTTGCCCCGGTTCACGGCGTCCCAGGCGTGAGAAGGCATGTCCCCTCCGCCTGAGGCGATGACCGGGATTCGGACGGCGGCCCGGACATGCCGGAGAAGTTCCAGGTCGTATCCGGTCCCAGTGCCGTCGCGGTCGACCGCGTTGAGGAGGATTTCCCCGGCGCCGGCGGCCTCCGCCCGCCGCGCCCAAACGACGGCCTCCAGGTCCCGGTCGCGGCGGCCGCCGTGCGTCGTCACGGTCCAGCTCCCGTTTTTGGTTTTGGCGTCGATCGAGCAGACGAGACATTGGCGGCCGAACCGTTCGGCCGCTTCCCGGAGAAGCCTGGGATTTACGACGGCCGCCGTCCCGAGCGAAACCTTGTCCGCACCGGCGTGGAGGGCTTCCCGAATGTCTTCGACCGAGCGCAATCCGCCCCCGACGGTCAAGGGGATGAAAATCTCCCGCGAAACGCGCCGGACGATTTCGAGAAGCGTCCGGCGGCTTTTCCAGGTCGCCCCGACGTCGAGAAAGCAGAGCTCGTCGGCGCCCTGGCCGTCGTATCTCCGGGCGCGTTCGACCGGATCGCCCGCGTCGCGGAGGTTTTCAAACCGGATGCCTTTGACGACGCGGCCGTCGTCCATGTCGAGGCAGGGGATGATCCTGACGGTCGGCATCGCGTCTCCGGCCGCGGGCGGCGGAACGGTCCGGGGCCCGGCCGGACGCGCTCCGTTCGTGTGTCCTGCCGCCCAGCGGGCCAGAAATTCGAGCCCCAGGGCCCCGCTTTTTTCCGGATGGAATTGAACGCCGAGAACCGGGCCCCGGCTGACGACGGCCGAAAACGTCGTCTCCCCGAAGCGGGAATCGGCCAGAACGTCTTTTCCATTTTCCGCCCGGGGAGCGAATCCGTGAACGAAGTAGTAATACCCGCCGGATACGATTCCGTCCGGCCCGGCCGGGACGACAGAGTTCCATCCCATGTGGAGGCGGCGAGGCCCGCGGAGAGAACCGACGCGTCCCCGGAAAATCCCCAGCCCGCGGTTGCGGCAACCGTCCTCCTCGCTTTCGTCAAACATAAGCTGCATCCCGAGACAAATGCCGAGCAGAGGCCGACCGGCGGCCGCCCAGGACTTCAGGGTGTTGAAAAAGCCGGATGCTTTAAGCTGTTCCGCGGCGGCCCCGAAATGGCCGACGCCGGGAAGGACGAGCCGGTCGACGCCATC